>JAZUQI010000325.1:0-10517 GCA_045605625.1 Clostridia bacterium | reverse complement strand
CATAGGCGTAAGGCTGCTGGGGCTGCTGCTGGGGGGCCTGATAGGCTTCCGGGGCAGCATAGGGGTTCTGGACCGGGGCCTGAGCATATTCCAGCTGCTGCTGGTGGGTGTATGCCGGCCGCTGGGGGGCAGCGCCCTGCGGAGCGTTCATCTGCGGCCGCTGGGCCCGGGGGGCGGCGCCGTTCATCTGGTTAATCATCTGATCGGCAAACACCACCATGCTCTGGGGGGCCAGCAAATACACGCCGTAGCGGCTCACCTTGGTGATGGATGCATTCAGGGAATAGCAGGCACCGCTGAGGGTATCCACCAGGCGGCGCATTTCCGCCGGATCCTTCACATTTTCCATGGTCACCAGCACCGCATCCCCGGCACGAAGCAGGGTGATGGCCATCCGGCAATCCATCATGCCCCGGGCGCACACCACCCGGCAGGTAGCCTGCTGGGGCTGCTTTTCTTCTTCCTGCTGGGGGGCAGGCTGCTGATAATCCTTAATATTCACCACTTTTTCCTGCTGCCGGGCCCAAATGCCGGTGCGCTGGGGGGCGGCCTGCTGGGGGGCCTGCTGAGGCTGAGGGGCAGGCTGCTGATAATTCACAGGCTGGGCGGCCTGGGAATAAGCGGGCTGCTGGGGAGGCTGATAATAGTTCACCGGGGGCTGGGCGTAGGCCGCCTGCTGCTGGGAAAACGCAGCGTCCGGAGCGGGCGCCTAATTTTCTTCCGGCCGGTAGCCCTGCTGGGGTTCTTCTTCCCCATACAGGTATTTTTCCACCTTTTTCTTCAGTCCGTTCATCATATCGCCAAATGCCACGGTTTGGTTCCTCCTGAAAATTTATTGGAACAGCCTTGAGCCCACCCGCACCATGGTGGCCCCCTGACGGCAGGCCAGGTCAAAATCCCGGCTCATGCCCATGGAAAGCTCCTGCATGTGGATGTTTTCAATGGCTTCCTGGGCGCAGCGGTCAAACAATTGCCGCATGCGCAGAAAATAATCGTTCAGTTCATCCCGGCCGGCATTCAGGGGCATGATGGCCATCAGCCCCTTCACGTTCAGCCCGGGCAATTGTGCGCATTTTTTCAAAAACGGCAGCACTTCTTCTTCCGGCATACCGCCCTTTTGCACTTCCCCGGCAATGTTCACCTGCACCAGTACGTCCATCCGTTTCTGATGCATCTGGGCCTGCCGGTCAATCTCCTGGGCCAGGCTCATCCTGTCCAGGGAGTGGATCATGCACACATCTTCTATTATATATTTAACTTTGTTACTTTGCAACCTTCCAATCAGGTGAATTGAAAATTTTCCTTCCAGATGGGGCAGTTTTTCCTGTAAAACCTGCACCCTGTTTTCCCCGATATCCGTCACCCCAAGGTCATACAAAGGCAGAATATCGGCAGGGGTGGCGAACTTGGTGACGGCAATCAGTTTGGGCAAGCGCCCCCAGGGTTCGCTTTCTTTTTGCAGGATGCGCTTCACCTGCTCCACATTTTCTTTCAGCATTGTTTTCCCTCCATCAGAACAGGCGCACCCGAACCCCCTCATACAATTTGCCTGCATTTTCGGGGATGATATAGGCGGTTTGCCCATCATCGGAAATCACTTCCACGCCGGTCCAGTATTCGCCGCCTTCGGTGGTCATCACCACGCCCTTCTGGCCTTCCCTGAGGTAAATGGCCCGGGAGGGCACAGCCAGCGTATTCACACTTTCCCCCAGCTGCACCTTGCAGGAACGGATATACATCACATTGGGCAGCTTCTGGGTGTCATAAATCATCAGCCGCACCAATAATTCGCCGCCGGACCTGGTGAAGGATTCCACCGTGGCATCCACAATGGTGTTATCGAAAGATTCAATCAGCAGTTTATAGGTGCGCCCTTCCACCGGCGTCCATTCCATTTCGTTGCACAGCATCAACACCGCCCAGGGCTCCTGCCGCACCATGCGGTACACCGGCACCGCCTTTTTGCTCAGTTCCGTTTCCGTCTGGGGAATATGGCCCTGATAAATGCTGCGCACCTGCACCGGGGAATAGTTGGTATAGTTGGTCATGTTCAGGGGCAGTTCAAAGCCGTCGGTGTAGAAGCTCACCAGGCCGTCCGCCCCGGCAATATGCTGTTTCGTCCAGGAGGAAATGCGCTGCAGCTGGGTGTTTTCATCATCCCACAGCCGGGTCAGTTTCTGATCCTCGCTGTATTTCTGGCGCATGTACAGCTGGCGCTCTTCAATCACCGTTTCCAGAAGGTCTTCCTGCTTCATCAGGCTGGTGGGGGTTCCCTGCACCATGCGCTGCACTTCCATCCCCCGCTCCACCACCTGGCTCATCAGGTTCAGCATCCGGGAATCGCTGGCAGAATCTTTCATCAGTTCCTTCTGTTTTTCCTTGATCTGCAGGCGGTAGTTATTCAGCGTGGTCCATTCCTTGGCGCTGAAGCCGCTGGAATAAACGGTGGCCACCGGGTCATTCCGCTTGAGCAGGGCCCCTTCCTGGGCAATATAATCAATCTGGGATACGCCTTCCTGGGTGTAGATGGTTTCGTTGCGCACCAGCACCGCATCGCCGGTGTACCGGGCGCTCAGGTTTCCGGCCTGCACCAGGGCAAAGTTCACCTGCCCGGGGGCCACCAGCCGCAGCACCACCACCGCCACAAAAACAAGCACCAAAACAGCCAACACGATGTACACCGTGCGGTTTGACCGTTTTTTCACCCCAGGCATGCCGGTACCCGGGGCCGTATAGGCAGGCTTGGGGGCCTGCTTGCCCACCTGCGCACTTTGCACCTGCTGGGCGGCCGGAGCAAGATTTGGCACCTGGTCCATCTGCACCGGGGCATACCCCTGGGGGTAATTCACTTCCGGCTGCAACTGGGCCGGAGGCGGCACCTGGCCGGGCTGCCATCCGGGGGCATAGCCCTGCTGCTGGCCGTAAGGCTGCTGGGCCTGCTGGCCATAGGGCATTTGCCCGGGAAAAGGCACCTGCGTCCACTGGGGCTGTTCATCCGGCTGATAACCGGAGGAAGGGTAAGGGTTTTGGGGTGGCTGCATAACATCCTCCCATAACAAAATGATAACTTAAATTTATTCGGCATCTTTCGCCCTTTTTCCTGCCAAACCCGGCGGAAGAAAGGGAAAGAAATGCATCAGTTGATGCTGCGGTAGGCTTCCACCACGTCCGCCCGCTTTTGCAGTTTGCGGATGGCCCCATCCAATTGCTCCCTGCTTTGCACTTTCAGGGTCATGGTGATGGACAGCAGTTTGTTCTTGCTCATCTTCACGGCAATGGCCGTCAGGGGAATTTTCATTTCTTCCATGTAGGTGGCCAATTCCCCAAGGAGGGCGGAATGATCGTAGCACATCACCTGAATATTGGCGCTGAAAGTGCCGGTGCCTTCGCTGGCCCAGGAAACGGGCACGGCCCGCTCCGGCTCGCTATGGATGGCGTTCACGCAATCCGCCTTATGGATGGTCACCCCACGGCCCCTTGTGATGTAGCCCACAATATCGTCCCCGGGCACCGGGTTGCAGCACCTGGCAAACCGCACCAGCATGCCGGCCTCCCCATGCACATACACGCCCTGGGTGGGCTTCAGGCTGGGGGGCGGCGCCGGGGTTTCTTCCACAATGGGGATTTTCGGCTGCACCGGGGTTTCCTGCCGGGTTTTTTCGTCCATCAGGCGGCTGAGCACGTACACCGCCGCTGCGCCGCCATAGCCAATGGCGCCGTACAAATCATCCAGGTCCTGGAACATATATTTGCGCAGCAAGGGTTCGTAATATTCGGGCTTGGTGTAATCCCCCAGCCTTACGCCCCGGCGCTTGGCCTCATGTTCCAGCATATCCCGGCCCTTCTGCACGTTTTCGCCCCGCAGTTCACGCTTGAAGAACTGGCGGATTTTGGCCTTGGCCTGGGGGGTTTTTACGATTTTCATCCAGTCCATGCTGGGGCCTTTGGAGGAGGCGGAGGTCATGATCTCCACCCGGTCGCCGGTGTTCAGCGGCGTATCCAGGGGCACCATTTTGCCGTTGATCTTGGCCCCCACGCAGGTGTTGCCCACGTGGGAGTGAATGCGATAGGCAAAATCCAGGGGCGTGGCATCCCGCTGCATGGTGATGATATCGCCCTTGGGGGTAAAGAGAAACACTTCTTCGGAGAAAAGCTCCGTTTTCAGGCCCTCAATGAATTCACTGCTGTTTTGGGTTTCGCTTTGCCAGTCCATAATCTGCCGCAGCCAGTACAGCTTTTTATCCAGGTTATCGCTGGCGCCGCCATCCTTATACCGCCAATGGGCAGCAATGCCGTATTCGGCAATGCGGTGCATTTCCTTGGTGCGGATCTGGATTTCAAAGGGGAAGGGCACTTTCCTTCCCCCCACCACCGTGGTGTGCAGGGACTGATACATATTGGCCTTGGGCACGGAAATATAATCCTTGAACCGGCCCGGCACCTGGTTCCACAGCGTGTGGGCAATGCCCAGCACCGCATAGCATTCCGGCACCGTTTCCACAATCACCCGAATGGCAATCAGGTCAAAAATCTGGTCAAAAGGCTTATTCTGGATCACCATTTTGCGGTAAATGGAATAAAGGTGTTTGGGCCGGCCGGCAATATCATATTTCACCCCGGCTTCGTCCAGTTTCTGGCCCAGTTCCGAAATCACCAGTTTAATATTTTCTTCCCGTTCCGCCCGTTTCATGCCCACTTTTCTGGCCACATCCTGATACCCTTCCGGGTCAATGTGGCGCAGGGCCAGATCTTCCAGTTCCTGCTTGATGGTATACACGCCCAGGCGGTGGGCAATGGGGGCATAAATATCCAACGTTTCCCGGGCGATGGCCACCTGCCGGTGCTGGGGCTGATAGCGCAGGGTGCGCATATTGTGCAGCCTGTCCGCCAGTTTAATCAGCACCACCCGAATATCCCGGCTCATAGCCAGGAACATTTTCCGCAAAGATTCCGCCTGACGCTCTTCCCTGTCGGCAAAATCCATTTTATCCAGTTTGGTCACACCGTCCACCAGCTGGGCCACTTCTTCGCCAAACTGCTCGGCAATCACTTCCCGGGTTACCCCTTCGCAGTCCTCCACCGTATCGTGGAGCAGGCTGGCAGCGATGGTGGGCGGGTCAATCATCAATTCCGTCAGGATGGAAGCCACATAATTGGGGTGCAGAAAATAAGGTTCGCCGCTTTGCCGCTTCTGGCCTTCGTGGGCCTTTTCGGCAAACCGCCATGCCCGGGCAATCAAATCGCAGCTGTTTTCCCCGGCATCGTATTTCTTTACCCTTTCCAGCATCTGTTCCAGCGTCATACATTCATAAGCTGAATATGCCATTTTATGCCTCCGTCAAATTGCGTATCAAATGGAAAAAGGGGCTTTCCTCCGGGTCATGCTTTTCCATGGGCCGCATGGCTACCCGGAAGGGCTCCGCTTCAAAATCAATCAGCCGGATTTCCTTCAGCACCTGCAGGGCAAAGGCCCCCTGGGCGCCGCTGACACCGGCCAGATCCGAAAAATTCAAAAGATCCCGTGGAATATGCCGTCTGAGGGCCTGATAGCAGGTGCGCAGCTGATCCCGGCCCAGAAACATGGCCCGGGCAAGCTGCCGCACCGCCGGGGTTTCTTTCCGGTGATGCACTCTGGCCCCGGGGCAGGCCCTTTGCCACGCCGCCCCTTCCAACAGCTCTCCGTCGCATAATACCACATGCCGGAACGGTGCGCAAGCCTTCCCCGGCATTGCATACAAGAAAATGGTGTGGTAAGCCCGGGGGTCCTGAACCTCATCCAGGCAAAAGGCTGCTTTGGCATAGCGTGCCTGCATTTCCCTGGCCGTTTCCATGCACCGGCACACAAGCAGCGTGCCCTGCTCCCCTTCCATCAGGGCATCCAGGGCCTCATCGCTGATAGGCCCTTCCGTCCCCTGCATCCGGGAAACGGGGGCAAAGCACATGGCTTCCCGGGTGATATCCCCTGGCAGCTGTTCCGTTTCCAGGGCCATGTATTTCATTTGCAGTTGGGCCGTGGTTTCCCCCCGGAAGGTGTTCAGGGAGGGGGCGAACACCACCGAAAAGGTGCCCTCTTTCCCCTGCCAATGGCCGCCGCCAAAGAAAATGCCCTTGCGCACCGTTTGCCCTTGCTGGAAGGTGGCCTGCAAATGCTTTTGCTCCGCCCCCACCCCGCGCAGGTTCAAGGCCAGCGCATGCCGGCAAACAAACACCGGGGAGGGGTTCCCCACCCCAGAAGGCTCCAACAGGGAAAGCTTTTCCACATTTTCCACGTCCACCTCCGACAGGGCCATTTCCCCATCGCAGATGTATTGCTTCCTGGGGGCCTTTCCCCCCAGCTGCTCCGTCACCGCCCGGCACAACCGACGGCGGAATTCTTCCAGTTTATCGAAGGGAAGGGTCAGCCCGGCAGCTTGCTTATGGCCGCCAAAGCGCAGGAACAAATCCTCGCAGGATTTCAAAGCGGCATAGATATCCACATCCCCGGCGCTGCGGGCGCTGCCCACGCAGTTTTCCCCTTCTTTGGCCAGGGCCACCGCCGGCCAGCCCCAGGCTTCCGCCAGTTTCCCGGCCGCAAGGCCCACCACGCCGCTGTTCCAATCTTCGCCCCACACCACCAGCGCATGGTTTTCCACCAAATCCATTTTTTGCACCTGGGCCCGGGCATCCTCCACCACTTTATCTTCCAGGGCTTTTCGCTGCTGGTTGTATTCCTGGGCCTTCTCCGCCAGGGAAAGGGCCTTGGCCGCATCCCGGCAGCAAAGCAAATCCAGCGCCACCCGGGCCGTATCCATCCGGCCGCAGGCATTGATCCGGGGGGCCAGTTGGAAAGCCACCGCCTGGCTATCCACCTTCTCCTCCAGCCCGGCCAGGTTCATCAGCGCAATCAACCCGGGGCGCCGTGTGCGGTTCAGCATCTCCAGGCCCAGCTTCACAATGGCCCGGTTTTCCCCCAGCAGCGGCACCATATCCGCCACCGTGGCCAGCGCCGCAATTTCCATCAGGCCTTCTGCCTTTTCCGCATCCAGCGCAAGGGCCAGCTTCCACGCCACCCCGGCGCCGCACAGCCCCGGAAAGGGATAATCCCCAAGCAGCGGCGAAACCACCGCATCCGCCGGGGGCAAACTTTCCCCCACAGTGTGGTGATCCGTCACAATCACCTGCATGCCCATTTCCCGGGCCCTTGCCACTTCCGGAAGGGAGGTGATGCCACAGTCCACCGTAACCATGAGACCATAATCGGCGGCCAGACGCTCCACCGCCTCCACGTTCAGACCATAGCCCTCCAAATGCCGGTCCGGAATATAGCAATCCACCCGAGCCCCCAGGCCCTGCAAGGTTTCCAATAAAATGGTGCAGGCGCACACGCCGTCACAATCATAATCCCCATAGATCACAATGGGCTTTCTTTCCCGGATGGCCTGCAGCAGAATATCCCGTGCCTTTTCCATATCCGAAAGCAAAAGGGGCGGCAAAATATGGCTTCTGTCCGGGTGCAGAAAGGCCTTCGCATCTTCCGCCGTTTCCACGCCCCGGGCCTGCAAAAGCCGGGCCATCCAGGCCGGATACCCCTGCAACTTAACCGGAATATTCTGCTGTTTTCTCAGTAGAATGGATTGCACCTTTCCGCCTCCCTTCCCAAACTTCAGCCCCGGGAAACCGCCCTTTTTCCCAAATTTGTTTCAACTTATATTATACCACAAGCTATAAAAAAGCACAATCAGAGGTTGTTCCCATAAAAAATACAAAATTTCACAAAAAATTACTTGTTTCACTCCGGCTTTTCATGTAAAATAAATAGAAGTTTCTTTTTCAACAAGCGGGAGGTTCTATGGACGAAAGTATCCGGCATAAGAAGCTGTGGAAAGTGCTGAATGCGGTGATTTGCCCTGTTTTTTCCCACATGATGCGCTTTACCGGCAAAAAATACAGGCTGCCCACCCCCACCCTTGTGATTGCCAACCATGTGACCAATTTTGATCCTTTTCTGGTGGCGGCATCCTTCCCCAAGGATCAGATTTATTTTGTGGCCAGCGAGCATTTGTTCCGCAAGGGCTTTCTTTCCAAAATCATTCATTATCTGGTGGGCCCCATTGCCAGGCGCAAAGGCTCCACCGGCGGCGATGCGGCCATGGCCATGCTGCGCAAACTGCGTGCCGGGCATTCCGTGTGCATTTTCGGCGAAGGGGAAACCAGCTGGAACGGCGTAAACCATCCCTTCTTTCCCGGCACCGGGGATATTGCCCGCATTGCCGGGGCAACGCTGGTCACTTACCGGCTGGAAGGGGGCTACCTCACCGCCCCCCGCTGGGGCAAGGGCATCCGCAAGGGCAAAATGCAGGGCAGCATCGTGAACGCCTATCCCCCGGACGTGCTGAAAAATATGTCCTCCCAGGAAATTGCGGAAGTGATTGACCGGGATTTGCACGAAAACGCCTGGGAGCGGCAAAAGGCCCAGCCCCAGCGCTTCCGGGGCAAAAACCGGGCCCGGTTCATTGAAACCGCCCTGTTCCTGTGCCCCAAGTGCCACAAATACGGCACCATCCAAGGCGAAAAAAACCAGGTAAAGTGCGCCTGCGGCCTTTCCACCACCTACACCGAATACGGCTTGTTTGATCCCCCGGTGCCATTTGAAAATATGCTGCAATGGGATGAATGGCAGCATGCAGAGCTTGCCAAGGAACCCACTCCGCCCCCCTTCCGGGACGAGAAGGTGACCCTCATCCAGCTGCAGCCGGATCACACCCAAGTAACCCTCACCGAAGGCATTCTTTCCATGTACGGCGATTCCCTGCGCATTCACGGCCATTGCTTCCTGATGCAGCACATCACCCACATGGCCTTGGTGAAAACCAATATTCTGATGTTCACCTGCCAGGGCATCTATTACGAAGTGCACGCCAGGGACAGGCGCTGTTTCCGCAAATACCTGGCCGTATGGCACAACCTGAAAAAAGAGGAGTGATTGCTTCATGGATTATTCTGCTGCAAACCCTGCCATGTGGAATTTCATCATTCAGATGGGGGCCATTGCCCTGGCCGTTCTGCTGGCCAATATTCTGCGCCGCCGGGTGCCCTTCATCCGCAAGGGGCTGATGCCGGTTTCCGTGATGGCCGGGTTCATTCTGCTTTTGTTCAAGGTGACGGGCATTTTTGTGCCGGATAATAATTTGCTGGAAATGCTGGTATACCACTGCATCGCCCTTGGCTTCATCGCCATGAGCCTGCGGCGCACCAAGGCGGAGCAAAGCGCCGCCTCCCGGGCCGTGGGCTTCAAATCCGGCGCCATCATTGTGGGCACGTATCTGGTGCAGGCTTTCGTCGGCCTTGTGATCACCATCCTGCTGTGCTACACCTTCATGCCCGGCATGTTCAAGGCCGCAGGCCTTCTTTTGCCCATGGGCTATGGCCAGGGCCCCGGCCAGGCCAATAATATTGGCAGCACTTACGAAAGCATGGGCTTTGCAGGGGGCCGCAGCTTCGGCATGGCCATTGCCGCCGCCGGTTACCTGTGCGCCTGCACGGCCGGCGTGCTGGTGCTGAATTACTGGAAAAAGAAAGGCCTGATCCGCAAGGATCTTCTGAAGGGCACGGATGAATCCGCCGCCGAAGGCTTCTTCCAGGATAAGAACGAAATCCCCATCACCGATTCCATCGATAAATTATCCGTTCAGGCGGTTTTGATCCTGTGCGTTTATCTGGTGACGTACCTGGTCACCTGGGGCCTCACCAGCGGCATTGCCATGATCAGCCCCGGCCTTGGCAAAATGGTGAATTCCCTGCTGTGGGGCTTCAATTTCATCATCGGTTCGGTGCTGGCTATGCTGGTGAGCAAATTGCTGGGCCTTGGCCAGAAAAAGGGCCTCATCACCCGGCAATACCAGAATAATTACCTGCTGAACCGCCTTTCCGGCTTCTTCTTCGATGTGATGATCGTGGCCGGCATTGCCTCCATCAACCCTGAAGATATTTCCGGCCTGTGGGTTCCCTTCCTGCTGATAGCCGTCAGCGGCGGCGTGGTCACCTGGCTGTACCTGAAAGTGGTTTGCAAAAAAGCCTACGGCGATTATTACCGGGAAGGCCTGATTTCCATGTACGGCATGCTGACGGGCACCATCGGCAGCGGCGTGCTGCTGCTAAGGGAAATGGACCCGGAACTGGGCACCCCGGCCGCCAATAACCTGGTTACCGGCAGCACCTACGCCATCGTGCTGGGCGCCCCCCTGCTGGCCTTCGTCAGCCTGGCGGCGGAAAGCACCCTGCTGTGCTTCATCACGCTGGGGTTGGTGATCATCTACGGCAGCTTCCTCACCTGGCTGGTTCTGAAAAACAAAAAATCCGCCTGACAGGCAGAAATAAAAGCATCTTGCCAATAAGAGGGATGGAAAGGAAGGAGTTGTCCTTCACCTCACATCGCGCAAATAACGAAACCGCTAGCCTTTGTTGGCTTGCGGTTTCTTGTACTGTGTGATAGAATGAAAGCGATAAACTTGAATTTGACGAGGTATTCAAATGAATGA
>JAZUQI010000324.1:0-5773 GCA_045605625.1 Clostridia bacterium | reverse complement strand
TATCAAACCCCTGTTCTCTCAGCACATCCAGCATGGTGGGGGCGGTGGGCCCCAGGGAGAAATCCCGGCGGTTGCCGGTGCGCTGGAAGGCCCCGGCCTTTCCGCCGATGAAGGGCCGGGCAATGACACGGCCCACGCCATGCTCCCCTTGCAGCTGCGCCCTTGCAATGCGGCACATTTCATACAGTTTTTCCGGGGGATAGAGCCGTTCATGGGCGGCAATCTGAAACACGCTGTCCCCGGAAGTATAGACGATGGGGAAACCGGTGCGCAGGTGTTCTTCCCCCAGTTCATCCAAAATGGCGGTGCCGCTGGCCGGTTTATTGCCCAAGGTTTTGGTGCCGATGGCCTGTTCAAAGCGCTCCATCACGTCCGCAGGGAAGCCGTCCGGGTAGAGGGGGAAGGGCTTATCCAGAATGATGCCGCTCATTTCCCAATGGCCGGTGGTGGTATCCTTGCCCATGGATTTTTCCATGGCCCGGCCATATACGCCGGCACCCTTTTCCGCCTTTTTGAGGGAAAGCCCCGGCAGGTGGCCAAGGCCCATGTTCACCATATTGGGCAGGTGCAGGGGCATTTTTTCGGCAATGTGGCCGATGGTGTTGGCCCCTTCATCACCAAAGAGATGGGCGTCCGGCAGGCAGCCGACGCCTGCGCTGTCCAGCACGATGAGGGTTACTTTTTTCATGTCCAAACCGCTCCTTTCAGGTTAAGGAACAAGGGGTTCCGCATCCTCCGGCACCGGGTTTGCTTCCGGAGGTGCAGGCAGATCGTTCAGGGAAGAAAGGCCGAAATGGGAAAGGAAAAAATCCGTGGTGCCATACAGCATGGGGCGGCCCAGGGCTTCCTTCCGGCCCACCACTTCAATCAGGTTTTTGTTGACCAAAGACTGCACCGAATAATCGCATTTCACGCCCCGGATGGCCTCAATTTCCAGTTTGGTTACCGGTTGGCGGTAAGCAATGACGGCCAGGGTTTCCATGGCGGACTGGGACAGGCTTTGCTTCTGGATGGGCTGCAAAAGCCGTTCCACATAAGGGGCATAATCCGCCCGGGTGGAAAGCTGGATGTGGTTGCCGAACCGCTTCAGGCAAATGCCCCGGCGGTGGTAGGAATAATCGCTGTCCAGGGCATCGATGGCCTGCCAGGTTTCATCTTCCGTCACATCCAGGGCCCGCTGCAGTTCATGCACTTCCACCGGTTCCCCGGCCACAAACAGGATGGCCTCAATTACATGGGCCAGTTCATTCATATCCATCGATTTTCAAATCCCCTTCCATAGCATGTTCCGGCTGCCGGGCTTCCAGCACAATATCCCCGAAAACCCCGTCCTGGGAAACCCCGGCACGGCCCAGCCGGAGCAGTTCCAGCACCGCCAGAAACAGGGTGACCACTTCATCCCTTGAGGGGTGAGGGCTGAACAGCTTATCAAAATGCACCGGGCCTTTTTTCAGGTGCTTCAAAATATGGGCGGTGCACCGGGGCACCGTAAATTCATCCCGCACAATGCGCCGGACGGTCTGGATAGGCTCTTCCTCTTCTTCCGGCACCCGGGCCATCACCCGGGCGAAGGCGGCCAGCAGCCCTTCCATGGTAAGCCCGGTCAGTTCCAGGGTGGGGGGCGGCAGGGGGTATTCCTCCGGCAATTTCTGGTACATCAGCGCCGCTGCCTTTTCAAAGCCCTGCATATCCTGGCTGATCTGCTTGAAGCGCTGGTATTCTTCCAATTGGCGGATGAGGGCGGCTTCAGGGTCTTCCTCTTCCGTTTCATCCTTGGGTTTGGGCAGCAGGGAACGGCTTTTGATTTCCAGCAGCGTGGCCGCCATGGCAATGAATGCGCTGGCGTCATCCATATCCAGATCCTCGGCATCCTGCACGGATTGGATATACTGATCCGTCACTTCCGAAACGAAAATATCCTTGATATCAATTTTGGCCTTGCCAATCAGAAACAGCAGCATATCCAGCGGCCCTTCAAACTGGCTCAGTTTCAATGTGATTGCCATTTACAGCCCTCCGAAAATCCACACAAGGCCCCGCATGACGCCATCCTGCAAAAAGGTGCGCACGAAGGAAAGGCCCTCGGTGATGAATGGGGTGAACAAAAGCAGCAGCACGAATACGATATAGATGCCCTGGGTTACTTTGTAAGAAAGGCGCATTTTGCCCCGGAAGAGGATATCGTTGAAAATATGGGAGCCGTCCAGGGGCGGAATGGGCAAAAGGTTAAACAGGGCAAGGCCCAGGTTCAGCATGCTGAAAGTGAGCAGGAAACGCTGCACATAAATAAGAATGGGGAAGCGCACAAATTCCGTCAGGCCGCTTTCGGCAAGATACGCCATGCTGTCGTTTGACATGTACATGCCAAGGAACGGGCTTTTGAGGGATAATAGATCAATGGCCGTCAGGCAGCGGGCATCAGATAAAGAGGAGGTGGTATAAAAAGAAATTTCATAAAATTCCGGGGTGAACATGAATTTCTGCACGATCACCATCAAAAAACTGGTGATGAGGAACAGGCAAAAGTTCACCGCAATGCCGGCCACGGATACCAGAAGATCATCCCTTCGGAAATTGCGGAAATTCCGGGGGTTGACAGGCACCGGCTTTGCATACCCAAAGCCGATCAGAAACATGCAGATGGTGCCGATGGGGTCCAGATGCTTTAAGGGGTTCAGGGAAAGGCGGCCCAGCATCTGGGCGGTAGGGTCACCGCATTTCATGGCCACATAGCCGTGGGCCACTTCGTGCAGCGTGAGGGCAATCAAAATGGCCGGAATCTGATAGAAAAGGGAAATCAGCGTTCCGGTGGGATCGCTCATCAAATCAGAAAGAATGCCCAAAGAAATATCCTCCTTCTTTTGCTTTCAGGCAAGGATTATTATACAGTATTTGCATTGAAAAAACAAGCAATGACCTTTTTCCTGCCTTTATTGGAAGGAAATTTGGCAAATGCCGGGGCGGAGGGCCGGGTATCCCTTGTCATTTTGGGCGGATTGTGATAAAATAACTTGTTCCTATGTCCAAAGGAAAGCACAGGAGTTGAGAAGAAAGATGATTCACATTTACCTGGATGCCATGGGCGGCGATAACGCCCCCCAATGCACCGTGGAAGGGGCTGTGGAAGCCCTGCGGCTGAACAAAAACCTGAAAATCACTCTGGCCGGGGATATTGCCCAGGTGGAGCCGCTTTTGAAGGATTGCGATGACGTGCGGGAGCGGATCCTTATGGATCATTGCGATGAAGTAATTACCAATCATGATGCCCCGGTGATGGCCGTGCGGCAGAAGAAAAATTCCGCCCAGGTGAAGGGCATGCTGGCGGTGAAAAACGGGGAAGCGGATGGGTTCGTTTCCGCCGGTTCCACCGGGGCCACCCTGGCCGGGGGCATGTTCCGCCTGGGGCGCATCAGCGGCGTGGATCGGCCGGCGCTGGCCCCCCTCATGCCCAACGGGAAGGATTTTTTCTGCCTCATCGATTGCGGGGCCAATGTGGATTGCCTGCCCCAGTATTTGCCCCAGTTCGGCATCATGGGCAGCGCCTATATGCGCTGCGTAAGGGGCCTTGAAAACCCCAGAGTGGGCCTTGTAAACATCGGCGCCGAAGCAGAAAAGGGCAATGAACTGGCCAAGAACGCTTATCCTTTGATGGAAAAGGCTCCGGTGAACTTCGTGGGCAATGTGGAAGCCCGGGATATCACCAAGGACGTGGCGGACGTGATTGTGGCGGACGGCTTTTCCGGCAACATCATCCTGAAATTCATGGAAGGCGTGGCGGAAACCTTGATGGGCATCATCAAGAAGGAAATGTTTGCGGATCTGCGCTGCAAAATCGGCGGATTGATTGCAAAGCCTGCCTTCCGCCGGGTGAAAAAGATGATGGACTATACCGAAGTGGGCGGCGCCCCCCTGCTTGGGGTGAACGGCGTGGTGGTGAAGGCCCACGGCTCCAGCAACGCCCATGCCATTGCCTGCGCCATCCGCCAGGCGGTGAAAATGAAGGAAAACAACGTGGTGGAAACCATCACGGTGGAAATAGAAAAGCAAATGCAAATCAATGAGCAAGCTTGAAAACGAGGAGGAAACAACCATGGTATTTGAAAAAGTGGCCGGTATGATCGCCAAGCAGCTGCGGCTGGATGTGAGTGAAGTAACTGCCGATAAGCGGCTGGTGGAAGATTTGAAAGCGGACAGCGCCAACGTGATGGTGCTGATTATGGACCTGGAAGATGCCTTTGATATGATGGTGGACGATACCGCCATCAACACCCTCAAGACGGTGGGCGATGTGGTGAAATACATCGAAGATCATCAGTAAAAAGAAAAGCGGCTTCGGGGCTTGTGCATTTGGCAGGCCCCGAAGCCCATGCATGAGGACGAAGGGATATGGCGGAGCTTAAAGAGCTGGAACAGGTGCTGCAATACACCTTCCGGAACCGGAAACTGCTGAACATGGCCCTGACCCATCCTTCCATGGGGGGCGAACACAACCAGCGGCTGGAATTCCTGGGGGATGCGGTGCTGGAAATGTGCGTCAGCGAAAAGATATACGAAATGCACCCCGAAATGAAGGAAGGCGCCATGACCCGGCTGCGCCAGAAACTGGTGCGGGAAGGGCGGCTTTCGGATGTGGCAAAGGAAATGGGGCTTGGGCGCTATCTGGTGATGGACCGGGGCTGCGAAGCCGGCGGCGGCCGGGAAAACCCCAGCGTTCTTTGCGATGCCTTTGAGGCGGTGCTGGCGGCGGTGTATCTGGATGGCGGCATGGAAAAGGCCAGGGACGTGGTGATGCGCTTCATTGGCGATTGCACCGAAAACAGCGAAATGGATGCCAAATCCGCCCTGCAGGAATATTTGCAAAGCAAGAAACAGCCCCTGCCTGAATACCGGGTGGTGCAGGAGGAAGGCATGCCCCATGAACGGGTGTTCACGGTGATGGTGCTGCTGGAGGAAAAGGAAATTGCCACCGGCACGGGCACCAGCAAAAAACGGGCGGAACAAAATGCGGCCAAAGAGGCCCTGCAGAAGATCAAACGCTTGGGGGATAAAGCGAAATGCGGCTGAAGAAGCTGGAAATTCACGGGTTCAAATCCTTTGCGGACCGGACGGAAATCGTCTTCCATGAAGGCATCACGGGCATCGTGGGGCCAAATGGCTCGGGCAAGAGCAATATTGGCGATGCCATGCGCTGGGTGCTGGGGGAACAAAGCGCCCGGGTGCTGCGGGGCACCAAAATGGAAGATATTATTTTCAACGGCACCGCAAAGCGGAAACAGGCCTCCTATTGTGAGGTTTCTTTGGTGTTTGAAAATGAAGATGGGGCGCTGAAAAGCAATTTTGCTGAGGTAATGGTCACACGCCGGGTGTACCGCAACGGCGATAGTGAATATTACCTGAACAAAACGGCCTGCCGCCTGCGGGATATTCTGGAACTGTTCCGGGATACCGGCATTGGCAGGGAAGGCTATTCCCTCATCGGCCAGGGGCGCATTGACGAAATCCTTTCCGTAAAAAGCGAAGACAGGCGGCAGGGGTTTGAAGAGGCCGCCGGGGTGATGACGTTCCGTGTGCGCAAGGAAGAAGCAGAACGGAAACTGAACCGCACAAGGGAAAACCTGAGCCGTGTGAACGATATTCTTTCTGAACTGGAAGGCCGGGTGGCCCCCCTGGAAAAGCAGGCGGAAGTGGCCCGGGAATACATTGAACTGGCCCAGCGGCTGAAGGAACTGGAAATCAATATTTTCCTCATCCGGCACGATAAAGTGAAGGAAAA
>JAZUQI010000323.1:0-3503 GCA_045605625.1 Clostridia bacterium | reverse complement strand
GTTGAGCGTGAGCACAAGAGCCGCCCGGCAGGCATGCGCACCCACGTGCTGGTATGCGTTGGCGCAGCCATGATTGCGATTATTGATTGCCTGAACATGGCGGAAACATTGGACGCAAACCGTGCGTATAGCAACAGCGGCATTGCCATCAGCGTGGGGCGCATGAGTGCCCAGGTGGTGAGCGGCATTGGCTTTTTGGGTGCCGGAACGATTCTGGTATCCCAAAAGAAAATCGCCGGGCTGACCACGGCGGCATCCCTTTGGTGCACGGCCTGCCTGGGCCTTTCCGCCGGGATGGGGTATTATTTGCTTGCGGTGGCCGGATGCCTGATTGTGATCATCACGTTAACGCTGATGCAGCGTGTGGTGCGTGTGAACACGGTGAAAAACCTGGAAGTGCGCTTTGTACGCCGGAACGAAACCATTCCCTTCATCAATGCTTACTTTGAAAAGATGGGCGTGAAAGTGATCGACGTGGATTTCCACATCGAAAGCACGGAAAAGGGCAAGAGCAAGGAGAAGGTGTATACCAACCTTTATACCCTGGATATGCCGGGGAAAATTGCCTATAAGGATATTGTGAACGACCTTTCGGAATATGTGAACATTGAGGGTATACGAACCATAAGCCCCAACTGACGGGCGGAATTTGCCCCGTATATTGATAAAAAAACCATCGACGAAAGCCGATGGTTTTCTTTTTTCGCTCCGGAAAAACAGAAAATTTCCGGGGCAAAGTAATTTTTTACTTTTCGACAAACACCCGGATGCCCCAGGGGGGAAGGGTGCCGCTCCAGGGCATATTATCCCAGGGGAGGAAGGCGCAGGGCACGGAAACGCTTTGCTCGTAGCCCTTATGGTTCAGAAGGAACAGGTATGTTTTGCCCTGCACCATGCGCCGGGTGGCTTCCACGCCGTAGGGTGTAGCAAGGAGGGGCGAAACATGGGCCGCCTGGCAGAGGGCCAACAGCACTTCATCCGCCAGTTTTTCGCCCATGGTGGTGCCCACATACCATGCCGTGCCCTTGCCGAAGGCGTTTTTCGTGATGGCCGGCGTAGCGGCGTAGAAATCATGGGCAAAGGTGGCAAGGGGCGTGGCGGTGGTAAGCTCCATCAGGTCGCACCACTGGGAAATGGGGTATTCCTGGCCGTTCCAGCGAACCAGCCCATCCGTATCCCGCAGGCAATCATATTCCGTCACCTGCAGGCCGAAAACATCATCCAGCTTGTAGGGAACGGCGCCGTCCGTGTGGCAAAGGTTGGTGCCGTCCTTCACCCCGGAACGCCAGCCCAGCACCAGATGGCCGCCCTGGGCCACAAAGGCACGAAGCTTTTCGGCCAGTTCATCGGTCATGAGGAATTGCAGGGGCGCAATCAGCACTTTATACTGGGTGAAATCCGCCTGCTGGCTGACCATATCCACCGGAACATTCAGCCGGTGCAGGGCGCCGTAATAGGTCATCAAATGCTGCACATAATCGTGGGAGGGGTGATGGGGCTGGGTGGAAATGGCCCATTCCTGATCGTAGGAGCGCAGAATGGCCACTTCGGCCTTGGGTACGCTTCCGTTGATTTCCTTCAGAAGCGGCGTGTAGGTTTTCATGAACTGGCTGATTTCCCGGTGATAGCGGCCGGGAACGCCGTTGTGGGGCAGAATGCCGTGCCAATACTGTTCGGTGCCCATGGCGCAGGAACGCCAGCGGAAAAACACAATGGTATCCGCCCCGTGGGCAACGCATTGCATGGCCCAGAGGGCAATCTGGCCGGGCTTGGGCGTGCGGCCTAAGATTTCCCAGCCGGTGATGCCGCATTGCTGTTCCATCACCCAGAAGGATTTTTGCTTCACGCCCCGGATCATATCCACTTCGGCGGCGTTGATTTCTGCCTGATAGCCGTTATGCCGGGCAAGGAAATGGCCGGCCGGGTACTGATCCTGACAGGCGAAATCCAGCTGTTTGCCAAGCTCATAATAATCCGGCTTGGCGCACAGGCCCATCAGGTTATGGGTGATGAACTTATCCGGTGCTGCGGCACGCAGAATATCTGCCTGCAATTTGTGAAAATCGCAGACCAGATCGGAGGTGAAACGGCGCCAGTCCAATTCCTGGGAGGGATTGGGCTGCACCACGGCGTTCATTCTGGGGGCATGCACTTCATCAAAACTGGAATAGCCCTGGCTCCAGAAGGCGGTGCCCCAGGCCCGGTTCAGATTTTCCACCGTTTTGTATTTTTCTTTCAGCCAGGCCCGGAAATTGGCTTCGCAGCTTTCGCAATAGCAAAGATCATTGTGGCTGTTGCCCAGCTCGTTGTCAATCTGCCAGCCCACCACATGGGGATTCCTGGCAAAATGGGCGGCAAAGGCCGTTACATACCGCTGGATATGCCGTCGGTAAACGGGGTTTGATTGGCAATCGTGGTGCCGTCCGCCAAAGTGGCGGATATGGCCGTTCCGGTCCATGGGCTGAATTTCCGGGTTTTGCTCAATGATCCACGCAGGGGGAGCGGCGGACGGGGTGCCAAGGATTACGTCGATGCCTTCTTTTGCCAGCACTTCAATGGATTCATCCAGCACGTCAAAATGGAATTCCCCTTCCCGGGGTTCAAACATCTGCCAGGAAAATTCCCCCATGCGCACAATTTGGATGCCCATTTCCTTCATCATCCGGGCATCCTGGGGCCAGCGTTCCCGGGGCCAATGTTCGGGATAGTAATCCACGCCGAATTGATAGGTTTTCATTGCGTATCACCTCATAACAGGCAGGCGTCTGTTCAGCGCCCGGTGGTGTAAATTTTCTTCTGGGAGGGCCGTTCCTTGGCCTTATCGGCCTCGGCAGCGTTCTTTCGGGCAGCGGCCTTATCCGCCGCCATTTCTTCCACCGTTTTGGTGTGCAGCCGGGCAGCCCCTTCCGTTACGATGGGGGGAATGAGGGAGCCTTCCGCCTGGGCCTTGGCCCAGCGTTCTTTGGCCTTTTCAATTTCAGCAGCGTACTGGGGCAGCCACTTTTCCTGGGCAATCAGCATTTCATCCACCATCTGCCAGATTTCTTCCGTATTGCAAACGGCGCCCACCAGGGGATCCATCATCATGGCCTGGCGCAAAAGGGCAATATCCCCATGGGCGGCGGCCTCCATGGCCAGGCGCTGCACCGTGATATTGGACTGACAGCAGGCAGCGCAGCCAAGGGGCAAATCCCCCAGCACCGGGGTATTGATGCCAAAGGTATCCACAAAGCCGGGCACTTCCACAACGCAGTCATCGGGCAAATTGGTGATTACGCCGTGGTTAATCACATTGAAATGGCCCCGGTATACCCTGCCCGTTTCCAAGGATTCGATGATCCAGCTGCCATGCTCCTGGGAGCGGATTTCGGGGGCGAATACCTTGGGCGGCTCTTTCAGCCAGTTGGGGAAATCCGTTTCAAACCAGTTGCGGGCTTCGGTGCATACCCGAAGGTAGCCGCCGGTTTCGCCGTTGGTCCACACCCCCAGGTCAATCCATTTGC
>JAZUQI010000322.1:0-2296 GCA_045605625.1 Clostridia bacterium | reverse complement strand
TTGATGTAGGCCTGCATGCTGAAGGTGGCCGGGGCGGACATATAGGTGAGAATGGCCAAATCCAGCACCCGGTTTTCGCCGATGAAATGATGCACAGAAAGAATCATGCCGGCAATCATCATGGCCTGAAGCAGGGCCCGTAGGGCAATGGTTTTCAGGCAGGGCCAAAGCATTTCCTTTTTCGGCACAATGCTGTAGCCCACCACCACCAGAATCATGGCGGAAAGGGGGGAGGTGATCATCTGCATGGTTTTCAAATACAGCACCCCGGCCCCGGTGCCCAGCTCCCATTGCCCCAGGCCGCTGACCCCCACCACAATGCCCAGCATGGCCCCCACAAAGGCCGGCATGTGCAAGGCACCGGCGGCAATTTCCTTCAGCGTGGGGGCCTTGCCGTTTTCCATCAGGGCCAGCAGGCTCATGTATACGCCAAAGCCGAACAGCACCCCGGCAATATCCAACAGGGCAATCTGGGAAAGGTGTTCGCTGCCGCACAGGCTTGCGTACAAAGGATAGGCCATCATGCCCCCCTCATACACCGCCACCATAAAGGGGGTGTAGCGGCTGTAAGGCTGGGGAATCAGCCGCCGGAGGGGGTAGCCCAGCAGGAAGGGCAAAATCATAAACACCAGCATCAGCCCCACCAGCCCAAACAGCTGCACGGAATATTCCGCCGTGGCCAGGGCGTGGAAAACGGCAACGGGCAGGATGATGCGGGTCATCAGGGTTTTCAAATCCTCCATGCCCTTTGGGGAAATCAGCCCGCTTTTGCGGCAGAACATGCCGATTAGCATCATGCCCAGCACCGGGAACAAGGCCGTCAACATTGCCATTTCACATTCCTCCGGATTGTTTTTTACATAACAACTGCCAGCACGGCGAACAGGATGATGCTTACAAACGTCAGCGCCGAGAGGGCGGAAGAAACATCCGCCCGTTCATCCTCCACATCGGCAAAAACGGGCAGCACATAGGGGGGCGGCAGCACGAACATCAGAAGCAGCGCACCGGAATGCATCATTTTCCCAAGCAGCAGATGATCCACCGCCGTCACCAGGCACAGCAAAGCGGCGCTGACCCCAAGGCGCAGGAGCATCAATTTGCCGATTTTCTGCCATTGGATGCCGGAAGGATCCAGGTCATAGCCGATGGCCAGCAAAATCAGCACGCTGGTGGGGGCGGAAACAAAGCCGGTCAGGGCATCCAGCACCGAACTGACGCCGCTGGGCTTCAGGGCATCATACAGCCCCGTGGCCCCAAAAAGCAGCCCCAGCACAATGGCCCACACCGTGGGGGCGGAGAGGGCTTCTTTCAGGGCATCGCCGGCGTTGCTTTTGCCGGCCAGCATCATTTTGTACACCGTGAACACAAACAGCACCTGGCCCAAATCCACCATGGCAAAGGCGGATACCTTTTCCTCCGGGAACAGGATGGCAAACAGGGCGTAGCCCAGCATGCCGGCCTCAAACCCGGCGGCGATGTAAGGGGAAAGGCGGCCGCCGATTTTCAGCCTTTTGCACAGCAGAAAGCCCAGGAACAGGGCAGCGCAGCATACGGCAAACATGATGAGCGGCACGCAAATGCTTTTGGCGGAATATTCCGCCGTGGCGAAGGCGGAAAACATCACCGCAGGCAGCGCAATATCCACCGCCACCCGTTTCAAGGCATTGATGCCATCCCGGGTGAGCAGCGCCCGCTTGCGGCACAATACCCCCAGCATCAAAACCAGAAACACCGGCAGCACTTTTTGCAATAAAACCATGACGGCTTCCATCGTTCATCCCTCTCCATCTATTTGTGTGATTTTGTATTTTGATTATACCACACCGGCTGCTTCTGCGCCACCGGTGAAATGAAAAAACCGGGAAAGGCGGTGGTTCCTTTCCCGGGGAAGGGGATAACGTTGGGGGGAAAATCAGTAATCCTTGGGCTTGCCGCAGACGGAGCATTTTTTGATGAGCAGTCCCTTGAATTCGCCGCCGCAGTATTGGCAACGGCCCAGCATCCGGAACAGTTCTTTTTTCTGTGCAGCCTTCTGTTTTTTCGCTTCTCCTGCTGTTTCCTTTTCTGCATTTTCTTTGGCGAGCCGTGCCTGTTTGGAATTTTCTTCTTCCTGCACCAGCAGATTCTTTTCATTTGCCCATTTCCAGGCAGGGCTGTTCATGACGGCATAGAATGTTGCATTTTTGCAGTTGAAGAAGGAGGATGAACCAATGCTGGTAACGCTATCCGGCAGGGTGACCGAGGTGAGGGCTTCGCAGCCGTAAAAGGCGTTATCACCGATATGAGTGACGCC
>JAZUQI010000321.1:0-1628 GCA_045605625.1 Clostridia bacterium | reverse complement strand
AAAGGGATACGGTATCCTTGATTTTCTTGCCCTTGAGGATGGCCGCCACCCGCAGCATATCCGCCAGGGAGGAATTGGTGCAGCTGCCGATGCACACCTGGGTTACCGGAATATCGGAAAGGGCAGCGGCTTCCTTCACGTTATCGGGGGAATGGGGGCAGGCAAGCAAAGGCTTTACATCCCCAAGGTCGATATCGATGATGCGGTCGTATGCCGCCCCTTCATCGGCAGAAAGGGCCTGCCAGTCTTCTTCCCTGCCCTGAGCGGCCAGGAAAGCCCGGGTTACGTCATCGGAGGGGAAAACGGAGGTGGTGGCGCCCAGTTCCGCCCCCATATTGGTGATGGTGGCACGCTGGGGCACGGTGAGGGTTTTGATGCCTTCGCCGCTCCATTCCATCACGGCACCCACGCCGCCCTTGACGGACAGAATGCGAAGCAGGTACAGGGCCACATCCTTGGCAGAGGCCCAGGGGTTCAGCTTGCCCGTCAGGCGGATATTGAACACCTTGGGCATGGGAATATGGTAAGCACCGCCGCCCATGGCCACGGCCACGTCCATGCCGCCGGCCCCAATCGCCAGCATGCCCAGGGCACCGCCGGTGGGGGTATGGCTATCGGAGCCGATGAGGGTTTTGCCGGGCTTGCCGAACCGTTCCAGATGCACCTGATGGCAGATGCCGTTGCCGGGCCGGGAATAGCGCACGCCGAACTTGCGGCACACGGACTGGATGAACTGGTGATCGTCCGGGTTTTCAAAGCCGCACTGCAGGGTGTTATGATCGATATAGGCCACGGAAAGCTCCGTGCGCACCCGGGGAATATCCATAGCTTCCAGGGCCAGGTAGGCCATGGTGCCGGTGGCATCCTGGGTGAGGGTCTGGTCAATGCGCAGGGCAATATCCTGCCCCTGCACCATTTCTCCCTCCAGCAGGTGGGCAGCAATCAATTTTTGCGTTAAATTCATAGCCATTACAGTTCCCTCCCCAGAATATTATCCCGTGCATTTTCAATGTGACGGCGAAGCAGCCGCTCGGCCTCGTTGCCGTCCCGGTTCACCACGGCCTGCAAAATGGCCCGGTGTTCATCGTAGGATTGCTCCGCACGCTGCTGGCCGGAAAGGCTGGCCCGGCGGTATTTCACAATGCGCCGGTGCAAGGGGGCCAGCGTATCCAGCAGGGCATTGCTGCCGCTGGCGGCATACAGAAGTTCATGGAAGCGGCTATCCGTATTCTTTAACTGTTCCGGGGCGGATTTGGTGGTGTAAAATTCCTGCAAATCCAGCACTTCCTTCATAGCGGCAATGGCCTCATCGCTGGCCTTTTCCGCCGCCCACCGGGCCGCCAGCCCTTCAATGCGCAGGCGGATTTCGTAAATATCCCGGATATCATTGGGGGTGATGCCAATCACCTTGGCCCCCTTGGGGGTGATTTCAATGATATGCTGCTGATCAAGCCTCCGCAGGGCCTCCCGGATGGGGGTGCGGCTTACACCCATTTTTTCTGCAAGCCTGATCTCCGACAAAAGTTCATCCCGGGCATAGGTGCCCACGAGAATATCCCTCTCCAGTTCTTCAAAAACCTGATCCGCAATGGATACCATTTTATGTTCCACAGGCCTTGCCTCCTTAC
>JAZUQI010000320.1:0-3016 GCA_045605625.1 Clostridia bacterium | reverse complement strand
AGGAACCCTGGAATGAAAACTGGACCATGGAAAAGGCCCTGATCCGCATTCGGGCCATTTTATCCAATTACCGGTCGGCCGGCATGGCGGCGGTGGAGGATGAAAAGGTGATCGGCGGCGTGATTGGGTATGTGGACCCCTATGCGGAGGAGGACTTCTTCTTCGTATCGGAATTGTTTGTGGTGCCGGAAAAACAGAAAAAAGGCTATGGCAAAGGGCTGCTGCTGGCGCTGGAAAAGGAATTGCAGGATGCGGATATCCATGTGATGCAGCTGATTTCCATTGACGATAACCTGGGCTTTTATCACGCTTCCGGCATGGGGAAGGACAGCGTGAACGTGATGTTCAAGCGGTTTTGAGGGAAGAAAAAATGCTGGAAAAAATGAGTGATTTTTTTGAAAACCGGCTGGATGGCTACGACGAACACATGCGCACCAATGTGGATGACGAAGGGGAATTTTATGCCTTCACGGCGGCGCAGCTGCCCAAAACAGCCGGGGCGAAAATACTGGACCTTGGTTGCGGCACCGGGCTGGAGCTGGAGGATTATTTCGCCCTGAACCCGGCGGCGGAGATTACGGGCATTGACCTGTGCCGCCCCATGCTGGATGCGCTGGAAAAGAAATTTCCGGAAAAGAAGCTGCGGCTGATTTGCGCCTCCTATTTTGATGAACCCATTGAAAAGGAATATTTTGACGGGGCAGTTTCTGTGGAATCGCTGCATCATTTTACCAAGGCCCAGAAAATGCCCCTGTACAAAAAGCTGTGCGACGGGCTGAAGAAGGGCGCTTCCTTCATCCTGACGGATTATTTTGCCGATCATCAGGAAAGGGAAGATTATTTCCAGCGGGAACTGATTCGCCTGAAACAGGAACAGGGCATTGAAGATGATGCGTTTTACCATTACGATACGCCTCTGACGGTGCAAAACGAAACGGAGGCCCTTTTGCAGGGCGGCTTTGCCAAGGTGGAAATTTTGAACCAATGGGAAAATACCTACACCCTGAAGGCCACGAAATGAAGGAGGAAAGCCCTATGCAGGTGATGGAAGCCATTTTGAAGAGGCACAGCTACCGGGGAAAATACCTGCCCGATGCGGTGCCCCGGGAACATTTGACGAAAATTATGGAAGCCGGTGCGGCGGCGCCCTCCGGCTGCAATAAGCAAACTACCTCCTTCCTGGCGGTGGATGACCGGGAGGTGCTGCAAAAGCTGCATGAAGTGATCCAGCCCCCGGCAGGGGATACGGCCCCGGCCATGATTTGCGTGCTGACAAGAAAAATTATTGCCTACCGGGACCGCACCTACTATGTGCAGGATTATGCTGCTGCCATCCAGAACATGCTGCTTTGCATTGTTTCCCTGGGGTATGAAAGCTGCTGGTACGAAGGGCATATCACCGATGCTGACCGCATTGGGGATCAGATGGCCCGCATTCTGAACGTGCCGGAAGAATATGAACTGGTGTGCTTTTTGCCGGTGGGCAAGGCGGCGGAAGAAGGAAAAATGCCGAAAAAACTGCCGCTCAATGAGCGCTGCCACTATAATTCTTTCTAAAATCAGGAAATTTCCTGTTGACAAAGAAGTTAAACGGCGTTATAATCACGAAAAACACGGAAGGAGGGTGTGCCGATGCTGCGTTATTCTGCCAATGGTATGTATAATAATATGCCTGTATGCGTTCTGAATGAACGAAACCGGCTTGCATTGGCGTACCCGATGGGAGAATAATTTCTCTTTTCATTGGTTTTCAGCAGTGCTGGCCGAAAGAAAGGCTTGCACTGTTTTTTTATTTTACAAAGGAGGGAATTTCCATGATTTTCACCCACGAATACCCCATCTGTGAGTTTGATACGGAAAAGAAGGGCATCATCTGCGCAGCGGATCACTTTGAAAATACGCTGCCGGAAAAGTGTGTGCTCACGTTTTTCCGCAAGCAGCTGAATGATCTTGTTCAGGAGCAGAATTTGCCGGTGATTGGGTACATGCATAGCGAAATTGTGGATTTGCCCATCTATGGGTATGAAAAAGACGGGCGGCAAACAGCCCTGTGCATGCCCTTTATGTGGTCCGCCGGGGCTGCAGGCACTTTGGAGGAATTGAACGCCATGGGCTGCCGTAAATTCATCATCTGCGGCGGCGCAGGCAGCTTGATTCCGGGGGCGAAGGTGGGGGAGATGATGCTGCCCACATCCGCCGTGCGGGATGAAGGGGCCTCCTACCATTACCTGCCCCCCTCCCGGGAAGTGGAAGCGCCTGGGGAAATGCTGGCGAAAGTGGCCCGGGCCCTGACAGAAAAGGGCGTTCCCTTCACCCTTGGCAAAACCTGGACTACGGATGCCTTTTACCGGGAAACGCCGGATATGATTGAGCGGCGCAGAAGGGAAGGGTGCCGCATGGTGGAAATGGAAACGGCGGCTTTCTATGCCGTGGCGAAATTTTATGGATTGGAAGTGGCCCAGCTGCTCTATGCGGGGGACGATGTGAGCGGAGCAACCTGGGATGACCGGGGCTGGAACAAGCGGGACAGCATCCGGATGGGATTGATTGAACTATGCCTGGAATTGGCGAATGAAATGTAAAGGAGATAAGAAAGATGCATCATCAGGGAACGAAAGTGATTGAAACCAACCGGCTGATTCTGCGGCCTTTCCGCATTTCGGATGCGCAGAAAATGTATGATAACTGGGCCTCTGACCCGGAAGTGACCAAATTTCTCACCTGGCCCACCCACGCAAGCGTGGAAGTAACGGGTCAGTTGCTGGCCTACTGGTGCAACCAGTACGAGAAGGAAGAATATTACCAGTGGGCCATTTGCTTGAAAGAAAATGATGAGCCCATTGGCAGCATGGCCATTGTGGACGGCGATTTCCGAGTGGGAAGGGCCGAGATTGGCTATTGCATCAGCCGGAAATGGTGGGGCAAGGGCATCACGGCGGAAGCGTTGCAGGCGGTGATCCGCTACCTGTTTGATGAAGTGGGCATGAACCGCATCGAGGCCCGGCATGATGTGAAT
>JAZUQI010000319.1:0-1826 GCA_045605625.1 Clostridia bacterium | reverse complement strand
CTTGGTGGCCTGACGCTGAGAGTCAGAGAAGTAAGCAGGCACGGTGATGACGGCCTGGGTCACGGTTTCGCCCAGGTAAGCTTCCGCATCCGCCTTCAGCTTCTGCAGCACCATGGCGCTGATTTCCTGGGGGTTATAGCTTTTGCCGTCAATATCCACTTTGTAGGAGGTGCCCATCTGGCGCTTGATGGAAGCGATGGTGCGGTCCGGGTTGGTGATGGCCTGGCGCTTGGCAATCTGGCCCACCAGACGTTCACCATCCTTGGTGAAAGCAACCACAGAAGGGGTGGTGCGGGCGCCTTCGGCGTTGGCGATTACAACGGGTTCGCCGCCTTCCATCACGGCCACGCAGCTATTGGTAGTACCCAGGTCAATACCGATGATCTTGCTCATTTTTGTTTCCTCCAAATCTTTTCGTTTATACTAAGTTTGTTACAGGTAATATAGAAATTAAGAATTAAGAATTCAAAATTAAGAATTGAAATTTGTTTTCATTTTGTCTGCTGTACAGGCAATGATTCATCAAAATATAATTCTTCATTCTTCATTCTGAATTCTTAATTCTGAATCCTGAATTATTCTTCTACCACTTTCACCATGGCATGACGCAGCACGAATTCGCCCATCTGATAGCCCTTTTGCAAAACGGCGCACACGGTGCCGGGTTCGCCTTCATCGGCAGTTCCCTGCATGACGGCGTTTTCCAGGTTGGGGTCAAATTTTTCCCCGGCCCGGTCAATCACCTTCACGCCCCGTTTATCCAAAGCATCCATCAACTGGCGGTAAATCATCTGCACGCCGGTTTTGAAGCTTTCATCTTCCGTAGGCTGGGTCAGTGCCCGCTCCAGGTTATCCACCACCGGCAGCAGGTTTTTGATAAATTCCCTTGCGCCGTCTTCATAGGCTTCCGCCCGGGTGGCCTTGGTACGCTTGCGGAAATTATCAAAATCCGCCTGCACCCGCTGGGCCATGTTCAGGTATTCTTCCGCCTGCTTCTGGGCCTTTTCCAGTTCGCTTTCCTGAATTTCTTCCACTACTTCTTCCTGCACCGGGGTTTCCACCGTTTCTTCCTGCAGGATTTCCTTTTCTTTCTTCGGAGACATGGCTTTTCCTCATTCCGTTTTTTATCATTCTCCCAGAAGCTCCGTCAGCGCTTCGCTGACAGCCCCCAGGGTGGATAACACTTTCTGGTAGGGCATCCTCGCCGGGCCGATCACCCCGATGGCCCCCCTGTGCCCCTTGCCCACCTGATACCCGGCGGTTACGATGGCGCAATCCTGCATATCCCGGATGCCGCTTTCGCTGCCGATATGCACCATAAAGGGCGCATCGTGGTGGGATAAAAGCGCAGTCAGGGCTTCCTTTTCTTCCAGGGCGGTTAAGAAGGCACGGGCCTTTTCCACATCGGAATACTCGGGATAGTTCAAAATGTTGTGGGAACCGCCGATGATGACGGTATCCTGTGCGCTTTGCTTTTCCATCTGGGATGCCAGCGCCGCAATGCCTTCCAGCACCCGGGCATCCGGCCCGTTCATCCGGGCATAGGCCCCCAGCATTTCCTGCACTTCCTGCAGGGTGCGCCCGGCAAGGCGTTCCGTCAGCAGCCTGGAAATGGCAAAGAGCGCATCGCTATCCAGCCTCTCACTCACCCGGATCACCGTATCCCGGATGGCGCCGGTATCCGTCACGATCACCAGGAGCGCCGCACCCCTTGGCATGGGCACCAATTGCAGGCAGGAGATGCGCAGTTCCAATTGCTTTGGCATCATCACCACGGCGGTGTAATGGGTCATCTCCGCAATGGCATGGGCAGCGGATGTTACCAC
>JAZUQI010000318.1:0-1968 GCA_045605625.1 Clostridia bacterium | reverse complement strand
TGGCGAAGGTGCTGGGGTTCTATGCGGTGTTCACGCCCCTGTCCACCTGGCTGGGCCATGTGGCGGAACAGGCCGGCTGGCATGATTTTCTCATTCTCGCCCTCACCATGATTGCCAATTTCGTTTTGGAATTTTTGTTCTGCAAGTTCGTGGTGTATCGTGGCCAGGAAAACACGCTGAACAAAAAGGAGAACGCCCAATGAATTACAAGGACGCTTTCCTTCAATTAAACCCCGGTTTCTTTGAACAGGAGCATATCCGCACCCTGCCGGAAAACGAAGTATATTCCGAATTGATTCTGGATCTGCGCTGCGATCTGCCGTTTCTTCCCCCGCCTGCCTGCCCCGAAAACATTCGCTTTGGCCGCTATCAGGGCAGCATGGCCGCCCTTCGGGAAGCCGTGGCCCTGGTGGATGAAGATTGGGTGCAGTATTTCAATGAAGAGGATGCCTGTTTCTGCGCCTTTGACGGGGAAGAGATTGTGGCCTTTTGCAGCATTTCTTCCATGGGCACGGTGGATGGGCTGCCCGTTTCCGGCCCCGGGTGCGTGGGCACCATCCCGGCCTATCGCCAGCAGGGCATCGGCCTGAAACTGGTGCAGCTGGCCACGGAAGAAATCAAAAAGGATGGCTATGCCCTCTCCTGGATTCACTACACCCACCTGGCCAAATGGTATATGAAATTGGGCTACCAGCCTGTTTTGCGCTGGAATTGCAACGGCTTTCTGTGATTTTTCTTCCCGAAGTTTTCATGCTTTGGGAATTTTTTCTTTCCCTGCTTCGTTCTATTGATGAATCCACAGAAAGGAAAACGGTATCATGAAACGAATTTTTCTCATTTTGCTTCTATTGCTCTGCTGCACTGCCACCGCCTCTGCTTCTATTTTGCCTGCCACCGGCGTGGATGAAGGGTTCAAGGCCTGGACGGGGCTGGAATGCCAGCAAGCGGTGGTTTTGTGCGAAAGCCTGTCCATTCTGGATAATCGGGGCGATCAGGGCGGAAAAAAGGTGGATAGCCTGCGCTACGGGAATACGGTTCCGGTGATCGAAAGCTGGGATGGGTACGCCAAAATCTATTATGCGGATGGCAGTAAAACCGGCTGGGTGCGCAATGATTACCTGCTGATGGACCCTGCCTTTTATGTGTGCGATGACAGCACGCAGGTGTACGCCTATCCGGATGCAATGGCCCCCAAAGTAGCCCTGCTGGATAAAGGCACCCAGCTGCCCATCCTGACGGAATATCAGGGCGATACCATCAACGGCTGGGTGTGCGTCAGCCTGCGGGGCGCTGCCGGGTGGATTCGCAAAACGCCCCGGGATACGGCAGGCGATACCTGGTTCCGCCCGGAACAGCTGCAATATATCACCAAAGCCCAGCTGCAGCTGGAAGGCGCCTCCCTCCTCCAGTGCACGGACCCGGAAAGCCTGCGCACGCTTGCTGCCCTGCTCACAAACGTGGAAGATAAAGGCGGCCCCGTCTCCGGCTGCCCCTTCACCGCCACGCTGACCGTGTGGACAGCGGACGGCAGCATCATAAAACTGCAATTAGCCACGGATTCCTGCTGCATTTACCGCATCAACGACCGGGATTACGCCTATGCCAGGCATCTGTTCAGCGAAGAAGAAGGCAACCCCACCAATGATGTGCTGTTCCGCCTCTTTGGCATCATCGACCTTCAGGCGTTCTACGGACGCAAATAACAAATAGGCCGGCACAGTGGGGAGAGTGTAAAGGAAGGAATTATCCTCACGTTCCATCATACAAACAATGGCACCTCAAGCCTTTGCTGGATTGCGGTGCTATGCACTGCTGTGATAGAATAAGAGCGATAAACTTGAATTTGACTAACGGAGGTATTGTTAAAATGGCAACTGAACCCAAACCGTTACCTAATGATATTCAAGCAAAAATGGAACAATACCGTGTCGAACTCTTGGCATTTGATATGTGCGAACCCATTAAGCG
>JAZUQI010000317.1:0-8394 GCA_045605625.1 Clostridia bacterium | reverse complement strand
GACGGGTTTCCCGTCCCGCCCTCCTGCCGGTTAAATGCATGAATGAAAATGCTCGCCTCCTTCCATCTCCTTCCCTGCTTTTCGGGACGGGAAACCCGTCCCCTACGGTGAATGGCGCTTTCTCCATCATCCTCCTTTTTCATTCAACGTCCCCCCGACACTAAACAAACTCCATCCTCATCAAACCGTCTCACCACAGGGGAGGGGTTTGCCCCTCCCGTTTTCGTTTTTGGGACAGTTCGGAATTCAGAATGGATCCTGCAACAGGCCCATCCCCCGCCCTGCGCAAAATCACCAGTTTTTCATCCGCTCAAGCAGGAATTTTGTGCTTTTTTGCGAATTTTATATAAGATATACATTATTTGAAAACTTGCGGAGGTATTCATGAGCCTGCATCCGCCACGCCGTTCCCCGGAAGAGGAAACCCGGCTGATCCTTTTATACACCATCCGGCATCTGCCCCCCTGCACCGGAGTGCAGCTGCAGCAGATTTTGTTTGATTACAACGAAATGAATTATTTCGATATGATGTTTGCCCTGAACGATTTATGCGCCAACGGCCAGGCCATCCGGGAAGCGGCCGGGGGCCAGCCCGTGTATGCCATCACCCCGGCCGGGGAGGAAGCGCTGCTTCTCTTTGGCAACCGGGTGCCGGCCAGCATTCGCCAATACATTGCTCAAAAAGGCCTGTTGTGGCAGGCCCGGCTGAAGGAAAGCGAGCAATACCCCCACCAGATCCGCAAAACGGAAAAGGGGGATTGGGTATTGAGCCTTTCCGTGCAGGAAAAGGATGCGCCGCTGATGCAATTAACCCTTTCCCTGCCCAGCTATGAAATGGCGGCCCAGATGGCAAACGCCTGGCCGGATAAGGCCTCCGCCTTCTACGCCCACGCCATCCACACCCTTTCGGAGGAAAAGAAATGAGCATTTTCGCCGTCATGCTCTGCGGTGGCAGCGGCAGCCGCATGGGCGCCCCCATCAACAAAACCCTGCTTTCCGTGGAGGGGGAAAAGGCCGTTGTCCGGGGCCTGCGTGCTTTTTTGCAGGTGGTGGACGGGGCGGTGCTGGTGGTGCGGGATGGGGAACAGGCCGCCTTTGAGCAGGCCCTTTCCGATGCCCATCTTTCCGTGCACGCCATTGTGCCCGGGGGCTTTGACCGGCAGGCATCCGCCCTGTGCGGCCTGAAAGCGTTGCCGGAAAACTGCGATATTGCCCTCATCCACGACGGCGCCCGGCCCTTCATCCGCCCGGAGGATATAAAGGCCGTGGTGGACAGCGTAAAGAAAACAGGCAGCGGCGTGATGGCCGTGAAAGCCCGGGATACCATCAAAGAGGCGGATGAAAACGGAACCGTCATCCGCACCCTGAACCGGGATGTGCTTTATCACATGCAAACCCCCCAGGGGTTTTTCGTGAAGGATATGCTGAAGGCCCATGCTCAGGCCGCCGCCCGGTATACCGATGATGCCGCCCTGATGGAAGCGGCCGGGTTCCCGGTGCATCTGGTGCAGGGCCATTATGATAACATCAAATTAACCTCCCCGGAGGATATGCCTATGCAACCTTCCCTTCCCCGCATTGGCCATGGCTATGACGTGCATCGCCTGTGCGAAGGCCGCCCCTTCATCATCGGCGGCGTGGAAATTCCCCATGAAATGGGGCTGTTGGGCCACAGCGATGCAGACGTGGCCCTGCACGCCCTGACGGACGCCCTGCTTGGGGCCGCTTCTCTTCCGGATATTGGCCACCTTTTCCCGGATAACGACCCGGCCTATAAGGGCATTTCTTCCCTGCTGCTATTGGAAAGGGCCATGGAGCGCATTCGCCAGAAGGGCTATGAAGTGGGCAATGTGGATGTTACCATCATCGCCCAGGCCCCCAAGATGGCCCCCCATATTGCTAAAATGGCGGAAAACACCGCCAGGGCCCTGGGCGTTTCCGTGGAAAAAGTGAATTACAAGGCCACCACCACCGAGCATTTGGGCTTTGAAGGGGAAAAGAAGGGCGTCAGCGCCCACGCCGTGGCCCTTTTATACGAAAAACGCTGAAAGGGGAAAAACGCATGCTATTGAACCAAAACATCTGGGTGGGCACATCCAATGAATGCGCCGTTTCCCTGCTGCCTTCCATGGCCAACCGCCACGGCCTCATTGCCGGGGCCACCGGCACCGGCAAAACCGTTACGCTGCAAGTGATGGCGGAGGGCTTTGCTTCCCTTGGCGTGCCGGTTTTCATGGCGGATGTGAAGGGGGACCTGGCCGGGTTCTGCAAGCCCGGTGAAATGAACAAAAAAATTGAAGAGCGGCTGCAAACCTGCGGCATGGCGGATTTTTCCTTCCGTTCCTTCCCCGTCACCTTCTGGGATGTGTACGGCGAAAAGGGCCACCCCATCCGCACCACGGTGAGCGAAATGGGGCCGCTGCTTCTTTCCCGGATGCTGGGCCTCAACGAAACCCAAACCGGCGTATTGCACATCATTTTCCGCATTGCGGATGATGAAAATATGCTGCTTCTGGATTTGAAGGATTTAAAAGCCATGCTGGCCTATGTGGGGGAAAATGCCGGCCGCTATACCCTGGATTACGGAAACGTGGCCAAATCCACCGTGGGGGCCATTCAGCGCTCCATTGCCATTCTGGAAGATCAGGGCGGCGATATTTTCTTTGGCGAACCGGCCCTGGATATCCGGGATTGGTTCAGCCAGGATGAGGACGGCACCGGCATGGTGAACATCCTTTCCGCCGAAAAATTATTCCGAAAGCCTTCCATGTATTCCACCTTCCTTCTGTGGCTGCTGGGTGAGCTTTTTGAGCTGCTTCCGGAACAGGGGGATCAAGCCCTGCCCCGGATGGTGTTCTTCTTTGACGAAGCCCACCTTTTATTCGATGATTGCAGCAAGATGCTGTTGGAGCATATTGAGCAGGTGATCCGCCTGATCCGCTCCAAGGGCGTGGGGGTGTATTTCGTCACCCAGAACCCGGTGGACGTGCCCTCCTCCGTGCTCAGCCAGCTATCCGGCCGGGTGCAGCATGCCCTGCGTGCCTTCACCCCGGCGGAACTGAAAGTGGTGCGCAGCGTGGCCCAAACCTTCCGGGAAAACCCGAATTTTGATACCGAAAGCTGCCTTACGGAACTGAAAACAGGGGAGGCCCTGCTTTCCTTCCTGCAGGAAGACGGCAGTCCCTCCGTTGTGCAGCGGGCCACCATCCTGCCCCCGCAATCCTCCATCGGCACCATTTCCGATGCCCTGCGCAAAACCTACCTGGAAACCGATGCCGTGGGCACCAAATATGATGAAGCTGTGGACAGGGAAAGCGCTTACGAACTTTTGTCTGCGGCCTTTAACGGGGCCGGTGCCGGGGAAACCCAGGTGTTGTCCCCCCTGCCCACCGGCACGCAGCAGCAAACGGATGCGCCCCGGCCCGTGTACCAGCCCATGGCCTTCCGGGTGTATAACCCGGAAACCGGCAAGTATGAAGAAGCGCAGCTTCCCTCCATGCAGGCCCCGGTGCTGCAACCAAGCCCCCTGCCTCAAAACACCGTCACAAAATCCGCCCCCTACCAGTACCATTACCCGGCCGTGCCCGATGCCGTGCCGGTGGCCGCCAAGCCGAAAAAGGAAAAGAAACCGGCGAAAAAACGCAGCGAAATGACCGCCGCCGAACAGCTGCTGGATTCCTTCACCCGGTCTGCCACCACCGCCGCCGGGCGTGAAATTGGCCGCAAGCTGAGCCGCTCGTTATTGGGCATTTTGGGGTTAAGAAAGTGAAGGATTTATGCGGGAGGAGGTTTTTGCGTCAAAAACCCCCTCCCGCACCCTCCCAAAAACCGATTGGGGGGAAGGATAAAATTGGTATTCTTATCTCCAAACCCTATACCAATAATAAACATGGGCATCATGCTTTTGTGAAAGCATACAAGATACATCCCCTATTGGTTTTGGGTGAGAGCCCGAGAGAGGGAATTTTGACGCAAAATTCCTTCTCTCGCAAATCCCCTTCGTTTTCTCCTTGGGCATCATGCTTTTTGTGAAAGCATACAAAATACATCCCATACCGGTTTTCGGATGGGGTGCGGGGAAACTGCTTTTGCCCTCAAAAGCGGTCTCTCCGCAAAAAAAGAAAGGAGCCTTCCTATGAAACGCAGAATTGGTATCCTCACCAGCGGCGGCGATTGCCCCGGCCTGAACGCTGCCATCCGTGGCGTAGCCCGTGCAGCCTACGAAATGTTTGACGCCGAAATCATCGGCATTTCCGATGGTTACCGTGGCCTGATCGAAGGGGAATGGCAGGAAATGAAGCGCAGCCAGTTTTCCGGCATCCTCACCTTAGGCGGCACCATTCTGGGCACCGCCCGCACGCCTTTCCGCAACATGCGTGTCATTGAAGATGACAAGGTGGACAAGGTAAAGGCCATGAAGGAAAACTACGAAAAAATGAAATTGGATTGCCTGGTGACCCTGGGCGGCAACGGCACCCACAAAACGGCCAACCTGCTTTCCGAAGAAGGCCTGAACGTGATTGGCCTGCCCAAGACCATCGATAACGATATTTTCGGCACGGATTTCACTTTCGGCTTCCACACCGCCGTGGATATTGCCACCGAAGTGATTGACCGCATCCACACCACCGCCGCCTCCCACGGCCGCTGCATGGTGATTGAAATCATGGGCAACAAGGCCGGCTGGCTCACCCTGTATTCCGGCCTGGCCGGCGGCGCCGATGTGGTGCTGCTGCCCGAAATTCCCTATGATATCAAGGAAGTGGCCAAAGTGGTGGAAGCCCGGGCCAAGAGCAAGAAAGCCTTCTCCATCCTGGCCGTGGCCGAAGGCGCCATGAGCAAGAAGGAAGCCAAAATGAAGAAAAAGGAACGGGAAGCCTTCCGGGCGGAAAGTGGCTTCAACGGCATTGCCAACCGCATCGCCAAGGAGCTTTCCGATATCGTGGGCGTGGAAGCCCGGGCCGTGATTCCCGGCCACATTCAGCGTGGCGGCTCCCCCTCCGCTTACGACCGTGTGCTGGCCACCCAGTTCGGCGTGCACGCCGCCCAGCTGATTGAAAAGGGCGAATACGGCGTCACCGTGGCCCTTTCCGGCAACAACATCATCCACAACAAGCTGAATGAAATTGCCGGCGTGGCCAAGCCCGTGCCCCAGGATTTCCAGATGATTGATGTGGCAAGGGATATGGGCATCTCCTTCGGCGATTGATTTTTTTCCGCCGCCGGGAAGAAATGCCCTTGTCCTTTCGTTATCCTGACAGAAGATCGATGCAAAGGATGCGATTGAATTATGTGGATTTGCAATCATTGCCATGCCGAAAATAAGGATGGCTACACCGCCTGTGAACAATGCGGCACCATCCGCTCCGCCGGGCGCTTTGGCTCCGCCCCCACGGCGCTGAACGCCCGTCCGCCTCAGGTATCCGCCCCGGCGGTGAACCATGCCCCGGCCCGGTATGCGGAGCCTTCCGCCGCCCAGGCCCGGCAAATGCCGCCCCATCCCCCGGCGCCCCGGGCCATCCATAAGTTTGGCAAGGCGGTGGGGGGCATGCTGCTGGTGCTGCTGCCTGCGCTGTGCGCCCTGCTTGCCTGGAAGCAATACGATGTGCTGTCCCCCGTGCTGGTGGGGCTGCTTGTGGAGGCCGATGCGGCGGAAATGCTGAAGCTGGCCATCTATATCGGCTGGGCGCTGATCGCCCTGCTGCTTTCCATGGTGCCGGGGCTGCACATTCTGCTGCAATGCCCCAGCCGCCCCAAAAAGAGGAAAAAGAGAAAGTAAAATCCTTTCATGCGCTTCGCAGCTTTGCGGGGCGCTTCTTTTTCTTGACCTGCTTTTCCGTTGGCCGTATAATAAGCATACAGAATATTCCATATAAAGGAGCCGCCTATGAACACAGCCCTTTTAACCATTGATGATATTGCCTCCAAAAACACCCCCTTCCTTGTGGATTACCTGAAGGAAAAAGGCATTCCGGCCCTTTTCTTTGCGGTGGGGATGAACGTGGAAAAGCATTATGAAGAAGCCCTCTACGCCGTAAAGCAGGGCTTCCTGCTGGGCAACCACAGCTATTCCCACCCGGCCTTTTCCTCCCTTTCGCTGGAAGAGGGCATTAAGGAAATTGAAAAATGCGAAGCGGTGCTGAACCGGCTTTATCAGGATGCCGGCATACCCAGGCCTTTCCGCCCCTTCCGCTTCCCCTATGGGGATAAGGGAGGAAAAAACAAAGACGCCCTGCAGGCTTATTTCCGAAAGCAGGGCTTTGATAAGGTGAACGATGCCCACCTGCCCTATTCCTGGTGGCAGGAAAACGGGCTAAACCTGGATGTGGACACCTTCTGGACTTTCGATTTTGAAGAATACCGCCTGCGGCCGGGCTCCGATTTTACGGTGGAAGATATCTGGGCCAAAACCCGGGACCAAAACCCCAAAAGCGGTGCTGTGCTGTATGGCGAAAACCAGCGGCATTTCATCCTTCTGCACGACCATGCCGAAACCCAGGCCGTACTGCCCCGGTATTACCAGCTGTTTCTGGATGAACTGATGCAAAACGGCATCACCTTCGATGCCCCGTCCTTCATTCGCCTGTAAGAAAGGAGGCTTTTCCATGCCCTATCGCCTGGCCCGGCCTGCGGATGCCCCCTTCCTTGCGGAAATCTGCACCCCCTATGTGGAAAATACCGCCATCACCTTCGCCGAAACGCCCCTCACCGCCGGGGATTTTCAGCAAAAAATCCATTCCCCTTACCCGGTGCTGGTGTACGAAGAAGAGGGCGAAATTTTCGGCTATGCCTATGCCTCCGCCCTGCGGGAAAAGGCGGCCTACCGCTGGGCGGTGGAGCCCAGCATTTACCTGCGCCCGGCCTGCCAGGGGAAAGGCGTTGGCAAGGGCCTGCTCCGGCGGCTGATTTCTCTTTTGCAGGCCCAGAAATTCCAAAGCATGTATGCCTGCATCACCCTGCCCAATGAAAAAAGCATCCGGCTGCATGAAGGGCTTGGGTTTCAGGAAGTGGGCCGGTTTGAAAAATCCGGCTATAAATTGGGGGCGTGGCACGATGTGGCCTGGCTGTACCTGCCCCTGGCCGATTTTCCTGAAAATCCGCAGGAACCCCTTTCCGTGCATGCCCTGCCGGAAAATTTCCTGCAATCCATCCTGTAAAAAGGAGGCATATCCATGCATGCTTGCCAAACCCTGAGGGAAGAACAAATCACCCTTTCCCTCTTTGAGCATTTTGACCGCTGCCAGTACGTAACCCATTGCCGCCGGAAAATAAACGGCCAATGGATGGAAGTGGAAAACCCCTTCGTGGAGCAATGGAACCGGGAGGATTACCTGCGCCTGTGCGAAGATTTGCGCCGCACCCTCCTTTCCGGCGGCGTGGTGTTCGGCGTGTTCTCAGAAGGGCAGCTGAAGGGCTTTGCCTCCGTGGAGCCTGCCTTTTTCGGCAGCCGCCGCCAGTACCTGGAGCTTTCCTCCCTCCACGTTTCCGCCGAATGCCGGGGGCAGGGCATGGGCCGGGCGCTGATGGAGGCCTGCCGCCAATGGGCCCGGGAAAAGGGGGCCCAAATGCTGTATATCTCCGCCCATTCCTCCGTGGAAAGCCAGGCCTTCTACGCCGCCCTTGGCTGCCGGGAGGCCCGGGAATACTCCCAGCCCCATGTGGAACGGGAGCCTTTTGACTGCCAACTGGAGGTGGACGTATGAACGTGCTGCTTCTGATGGGCAGCCCCCGTTTGCAGGGCAACACCGCCGAACTTTGCAAGCCCTTCCTGGCCGAACTGGAAAAAGGCGGCGCTGTGGTGCGCTATATTCCCCTGGCCGAAAAGCAGATCCGCCCCTGCCTTGGCTGCTATGCCTGCCAGCAGGTTACCGGCCATTACGGCTGCCCCCAGCAGGATGATATGGCGGAGGTGGTGGAGCACATCCGCTGGGCGGATCTGATCGTGCTGGCCACCCCCATTTACGCCTGGTATTGCGCTGCCCCTATGAAAGCCCTGCTGGACCGTCACTATGGCCTGAATATATTTTACGGCGCCGGGCAGGGGTCGCTCTGGGCCGGAAAGCAAATGGCCCTCCTGCTCACCCACGGCTACGAGGCCGCCTACGCCACCCAGCCCTTCGTGCTGGGCATGGAACGGCTGTGTGCGCATTCTCACCTGATGTACCGGGGCATGTATTCCGTCCGGGATGCGGATGACCTTTCTTCCTTCCAAACGGAAAGGGCCATGGAAGGCGCCCGGGCCTTTGCCCGGCAGCTGATGGACAGCCCTGAGAACTGACAGGCCGGAACATTATTGCAATCAGGGGAATTTCCCCTTCTAAACCCAATCTGCAATCCTCCTTTCATATCCGGCAATGCTTTTCCGCACGAATAGCCTCCCTTGTGAAAGGGAGG
>JAZUQI010000316.1:0-4335 GCA_045605625.1 Clostridia bacterium | reverse complement strand
CCGCTTGGCCTCCGACTTTGTTGAGGAAGTTGTTCCGGATGGCTATTCCCCCAAATATGAAGAGGGAAGTTATGATATTGAAAACCGCTGGAACATGATGGACATTAACGGTAAAAAGGAATGGACGAATGCAGAAGGCATGGAATTGCCGGCAGAAATTGAAGTAGAACTCTATCGGTCGGATATGCCCTGGCAGGCGATTCAAAAGACAACTACTTCTGCAGATGATAATTGGGAATTCAGTTTCACGAATTTGCCGCTGTCGAATTACTGGGGACCGTATCAATATTGGGTAAAGGAAGTTACTCAAGTAGATGGCTTCACCTGCCTTGGAGATGGTACAGCAGAAAATGATTATACCATTGTCAACCAAGGCCCGGACATGGAAACCGTTTCCGTGAAGGTGAGCAAAGTATGGCTTTCTGCAGATGGCAATTCCATGAATCCCCCGGCGGATACAGATGTTTATGTTGATTTGTACGCAGGTGATGAGTATTTAGAATATGGAATTTTGAATCAAGATAACAACTGGGTGCATACATGGGAAGGTCTGCCCAAGTGCAATGTCGATGGTTCTGTGATCCAGTATAGAGTTGAAGAAAACAAAGTGAATGGTTTTGTGTCCACTGTTCAGAAGGATGAAGCGACATCCACTGAGGATACCTATTCGTTCACTTTGACGAACAAAGAAGTTGAGATTTTGCGGCTGGAAATTCCGGTGGTGAAGGTGTTGGAAGGCGCAGAATCCGATGAAGAATTCACATTCAAACTGGAATCCATTTGCAATAAAAACTCGGCTCAGCCGGCTCCCATGCCTACCTACTCCGTCGTATATGAAGACGATAGTCGTGTAGAAGGGAAACCATATTCCTATAAGACGGTTACTTCAAAAGGGAGCAAAGATGGCACGCCGGTCAGCTTTGGTGAAATCATCATCAAGCCCGACGAAGTGGATTTGGATTATGGCTATTCCTATTTGTGGAGAGTCAGCGAAGTGATTCCGGAAAGCAAAACACCGGGCGTTACTTACGATGATGGATATTATGATATTGCATTCTCCTTCTATGTAAATGCAGATGGTCAGATTTCTATCAGAGATGAAGGGCTAACCATTTATCGCAAGAATAAGGATGGGACGCAAACGGCTGTTGACTACAACAACGGCAGCTACACCCTTCCCTTTACCAACAAGATAGAAACCACCTCCATCTCCGTCAACAAGGAATGGGTGGGCGGTGAGCCTGCCAATACAGACCTGACCAATTATCTCACCGTGCACAAAGTGGAGAACGGTTCTCTTTCCGATGCCCTGAAGGATGCAAACGGCAATGTTTTGCGGCCCAGCAAGAGTGAGGATGGCAAGACCTATACCTTCTCCGATCTACCGGCCGGGTATACCTATGCCGTGAAGGAAGCGGAAGTGCCTGGGTATGCTACCACCTATCCGCCCATGAATATTGGTGAAGCAGATGGGCAGAATGTGAAGAAGGATTTTGCCCTGGATGGCGAAACCATCAAGAACACCTTGAAAGAGGTAAAGGCATCTTTCGGTTTTAATAAGTATATCAGTAACGGCGAAGATGAAGAAAAGTATGGCGCAATGCCTGTTCAGGATTTGCCCTTCACCATTGAGCCCATGGGCACGTATGACAGCACCATGCTGTCCTTTGACAAGGTGGAATACACGGTGGATAAGCCCTTTACGGTTACCGTCAAGGGCGATAAAACCGAGGAATTTATCCTGACGCAACTTAACCTGACCATTTGGAAGCCAGGTACGTACCAGTTCAAGATCAGCGAAAACCTGGAGAATGTGCCGGATGGCTGGGTTTATAAGAATAATTCTTGTATTGTGAGCATTCCTGTAACGGAGAACGATGACGGCAGTTTGCAGCTTGGGCAGATTTTGTATTGTGAAAAGGACGGTGTGGCGTCTGACCTGATGCCGGAATTCTTGAATTTTTACCATGGTCTGTGCAAGTTTACTATAACCAAGGAATGGACACGGTATAACGGCGAAGAAGATATTACCCTTGAACTATATTATCGGAAGCAATTGAGTTACAATGAAGAAACCAATGTACCTACTTACAGTGCCTGGGAAAAGTATCCGGAAAGCTATACCGTTGAAGTGACCAAGGAGGAAGATGCCGAACTTGGCAACAGGGCCACGTGGAGTATTTACATTGATAACCTGCCGGAAGTATTGGATAATAAGCTTATTGACTATGGCGTGATGGAAATTTCCCCCAAGGATGGCTATACCGTTATCTACGAAGATTCGGATGGCAATCTGATCGCTGAAGATGAAAATGGCCGGCGGATTGCGACGTACGGCAGCACCATTTACAATGAAGTGCAATATACCTCCATCTCCGTCAACAAGGAATGGGTGGGCGGTGCGCCTGCCAATGCAGATCTTACCAATTATCTCACCGTGCACAAAGTGGTGGATGGTGTTCTTTCCGATGCCCTGAGGGATGATATCGATAATGTTTTGCGGCCCAGCAAGAGTGCGGATGGCAAGACCTATACCTTCTCCAACCTGCTTCCCGGGTATACCTATGCCGTGAAGGAAGCGGAAGTGGAAGGGTATGTGACCACCTATCCCACCCAGGATGGCTATGCCCTGGATGGCGAAACCATTCAGAATGCCAAGATTACAACCACCGGTGCATTCATCACCCTGAAGAAAACGGTGAAAAATCTGGGCAATGTGCCGTATGCCGGTGCGGAAACATTCACTTTCATAGTTGACTGTTCTTCTGAAGTGGACAAAACGGAAGGCGGTAATCCCACGTCTGGCGCAGGCGATTTGGGTTTCTTCTGTGAATTGAAGAACGGTGATGAGGAAAAGGTGCATTTTGATTTCACCCAGCCCGGCACCTATACGGTTACCGTGACTGAAGGGGAACCGGCAGATCATCCCACGGATGGCATGGTATACAGCGAACAAATCTATCAGGTGATTTATCGGGTGGAACTGGTTGGCAATGCGCTGACGGTTACCGGCGAAACCTGGCAGTATGCCCAGGATGTGCACAGCGATGAACTGCCCACGGTTATTGTCAAACCGGATGCTGCAGAATTTGTAAACACCTATGAAAAGTATGCTCTCACCCTGAAAAAGACGGATATTTTGGATGAAAACAAGGGCCTGAAGGGTGCCGTTTACGGCCTGTTTGCCGAGGATGATGAAACTTGCCAGGAGGAACCCGTCTATACCATCACGACGGACGAATACGGCATCGGCAAAGTGGAAGATATTGCCAAGGGCACCTATTGGCTGAAGGAAATCACGGCCCCCGAAGGCTATGATGTGGATCCCAACCCGGTGAAGGTGATGGTTCCGCCCTCTGCTTCCAGCCCGGATGGCAGCCTGAATGTGAACGTGGCGGATTATCCCCTGGGCCAGGTGAAGGTGAAGAAGGCCTGGGTTGGCGATACGGAAGCCAACCGGCCGGACAGCATCACCGTGCAGCTGATGAAAGATGGCAAAGCCGAAGGCGATCCCATCCAGCTGACGGCGGAAAATGACTGGGCCGCTAAAGTGGACGGCCTGCAGATGTATAACCCGGCCAACGGCGAAGAAATTTCCTACACGTGGAAAGAAACCGTGCCTGCCGGCTATAACCTGACGGGCAAAGTGACGGAAACTGATGAAAACGGCGTGGAAGTCACCACCCTGACCAATACCCTCTATACGGCGGACGGCGCAATCCAGTTCAGCGGCGAAAAGACCCTGACGGGCCGCAAGCTGGAAGAAGGCGAATTCAGCTTCGAACTGAGCGGCGGCAATCTGGAAAAGGCCGAAGTGGTGAAGAACGCTGCGGATGGCACCTTCCGGTTCAGCGAAATCGCTTATACCCAGGAAGATGCCGGAAAGAAGTATACCTACACCGTAAAGGAACAGACGGACGCCATCGATACCATCATCTATGATGAAACGGTGTACGAAATCACGGTGGAGGTGCAGGATAATCAGGATGGCACGCTGACGGCAGAAGTTGTTTCCTGGAAGAAGAACGGCCAGTTGATGGAAAACCAGCAACTGACGATTTCCTTCGAAAATAACTATGTGTATGCCTATACGGATATCAGCGGCGTGAAAACGATGGGTGGCCGTGCCTTCCGTGAAGGGGATAGCTTCACCCTGGAACTGTGGGAAGAAAACGGCACCGAACCGATTGATGCGATGACGATTATGCCCACGGAAGGCGGAAGCGAAGGCTTCGGCTTTGACATGATGGTATTCGATAAGCAGGATATCGGCAAGACCTATACCTACCTTGTGAAGGAAAATATTCCGGCTGGCGCCGTGGATGGCAAGCTGAA
>JAZUQI010000315.1:0-2134 GCA_045605625.1 Clostridia bacterium | reverse complement strand
AGCCAGTTCTTCCGGGTGTTCCGGGTCATATTCATCGGCACGGGCCGGAAACAGGGGCAGCAAAAACAGCATTGCCATCAGCAATGCCGCAAACCGTTTCATGCTTTCCTTTCCCATGTGCCCAACCAACTTTCGTTCTTTCTCAAAAGGTGCCGTGCTTTTACACTGCATATTCCAGTATACCATGATTGTCGCCGTGCGGTAAACGAACCACCACCCGGCGACCCGGAATCTGCAAGCAGATTCCTAATCCTTATTACCATGAAGAAAAAAGTGAACAGGAGGGACAGGCATGAACATATTGGAGCAGGGCGTGCATCTGATCCTGCCCTATATCATTTCCGCCTTGGAAATCATGGGCATTCTGGTGGTGGCGTGGAGCGCCGTTCACGCCTTCTGGGAATATCTGCAGAACGCCTTTTTCAAAAAACAATTGGATTTGCAGCATCACCTGGCCACAGGCCTGGCCACCGGGCTGGAATTCAAAATGGCGGCGGAGATCCTCAAAACCGTGCTGGTGCATGATATGAGTGAATTGATGGTGCTGGGCGCCGTGATTTTGCTTCGTGCCGTTTTGAGCCTTTTGATCCACTTTGAAATGAAAAAGCCGGAAGAAAAGAAATAAGGAGAACAGCCATGAAAGAAATCATGCTGGGCAGCACCGGGCAAAAGGCCCCGGCGGTGGTGGTGGGCTGCATGCGGCTGGCCCAGAAAAGCTGCGGCGAAATGCAACGCTTCCTCCACGCCGCCCTGGAAATGAACGCCCCCTATTTTGACCATGCGGATATCTACGGCGGCGGCCAGAGTGAAATCATTTTCGGCCAGGCCATGGCCCAGGACCCCACCATCAAAAGAGAAGATTTGTTCCTCCAATCCAAGTGCGGCATTCGCAAAGGGTTCTTTGATTTTTCCAAGGAATACATCCTCTCCTCCGTGGACGGCATTTTGCAGCGGCTGCAAACGGATTATCTGGATTGCCTTTTGCTGCACCGGCCCGATGCCCTCATGCAGCCGGAGGAAGTGGCGGCGGCCTTTGATGAGCTGGAAACAAGCGGCAAAGTGCGCCACTTTGGCGTATCCAACCACAGCCCCATGCAGATGGAGCTTTTGAAAACCTGCGTGAAACAGCCCCTGATTATCAATCAGCTGCAGTTTTCCATCCCCGTTTCCAATATGGTGGCCGCCGGGCTGGAAGTGAATATGACCACCGCCGGCTCCTGCAACCGGGACGGCTATGTGCTGGATTATACCCGGCTGAACCATATCACCCTCCAGGCCTGGAGCCCCTTCCAGATGGAAAACTGGCAGGGCTGCTTCATCGATAGCGACCGCTTCCCGGAACTGAACGCCGAAATGGAAACGCTGGCAAAGCAATACGGCGTAACCAAAACCACCATCGCCACCGCATGGATTTTGCGCCACCCGGCCCAAATGCAGGTGGTATCCGGCACCGCCAGCGAAAGCCGCCTGCAGGAAATTGTGGATGCGGAAAGGGTGCACCTCTCCCGGGAAGAATGGTATCGGCTGTATCTGGCCGCCGGGCATATTCTGCCGTAAAAAGAGAAAGAGAAAAGCGAAAGCAGAAAGCGCTTTCGCTTTTTTCATTCGGAATGCGGAATTCGGAATTTATTTCCTCCATAGGGGAGGGGTTTGCCCCTCCCATCATCTTTTGGGAAAATCTGAAATTCAGAATGAAGAATTCAGAATTAAGAATTTAAAGTGTTTTGAGCAATCCCTCCGCCCCTTCGGGGCACCTCCCTTTCAGCGAAAGGGAAGAAAAGGAAGGAGTTATCCTTCACTTTGCACCAAAGAAATACCGAAACAGCAAGCCCGCCAAGGCTTGCTGTTTCTTGTTCTGCGTGATAGAATGAAAACGATAAACTTGAAGTTTCTTAAGTAAATTATAACTCTACGGAGCGTAGAAACCGCTATAATTCACCATATTCTACGTTCCGTGGGTGTGAAAATAAAGAAAGACTTTATACAATGAATTCAGAAAGGAGGACACGAACCTATGGACCAAATTAAAATAGGTAAATTTATTGCTGATGAAAGAAAAGCGAAAAAATACACACAACGAGAATTGGCAGATAAGCTTGCTATCAGTGATAAAACAATCTCGAAATGGGAAAGA
>JAZUQI010000314.1:0-6104 GCA_045605625.1 Clostridia bacterium | reverse complement strand
GGGAAAACAGAAAAAGGGCTGAGAGAAAGTGTACTTTCCCTCAGCCTTTTTCATGTTTTCATTGCGCCCGTGGGGAGGTGCGTTGTGCGGAATCTATGCATAATGATTGAGTAAGTGGGCAATCCCTCCGCCCCTTCGGGGCACCTCCCTTTCACAAGGGAGGCAGCAATCCCTCCGTCACGGCTTCGCTGCGTCCCCTCCCTTTCACAAGGGAGGCAGCAATCCCTCCGTCACGGCTTCGCCGTGCCACCTCCCTTTCACAAGGGAGGCTATTCGTGCGGAAAAGTGTTTGTTTTCTGCTGGCCCCATTTTCGCAGAATGGGTGCAGGGAGGAACTCCCTGCCGTGGGGGTACAGGGGGCGAGGAGCCCCCTGCTCCGGTTATGCACACCCCGGTTATGCCCGGTTTACTTGCCCAGCAGTTCCAGGTTCTTTGCAATCAATGCGCAGCGCTGCTTCACGCAGTCCACGCTGCGGAGGGGATCCACAGGGGTATGTTTGCAGTAATCCACCAGTTTTTCCACGGTGGTTTCGGCCACGTGCAGCCGGGTATCGGAGGAGGCATAGTAAATCAGCAGCCGGCCTGTTTCATCCACAGCGGCGCCGTTGGTGAAGGTCACGTTGGACACATCGCCCACCCGCTCCTGGCCCTTGGGGCCGATGAGGAAGCCGCCGGGTTCGTGGGTGACCTGCCAGGGCTTTTCCAGATCCGTCATGAAGCAATAGATCACATAGCGCAGCCCGGCGGCGGTATTGCGCACGCCGTGGGCGATGTGCAGCCAGCCATCCGCCGTTTTGATGGGGGTGGCCCCGGCGCCGTTCTTGGCCTCGGTGATGGTGTGGTATTTGCGGATGGAGGTCATAATTTCTTCATCGATGACGGCGTGGGTGATATCCTCGCACAGGCCAAAGCCAATGCCGCTGCCGCTGCCGGTTTCAATGAAGCCGTCCATGGGCCGGGTGTAGAAGGCATATTTGCCGTTCACAAAGGTGGGGTGCAGGCACACGTTGCGCTGCTGGGGGGAACGGAGGGTGACCAGATTGGGCAAGCGTTCCCAGGTTTTCAAATCCCTGGTGCGCACGATGCCGGCGGCGGCCACGGCGGCGGAAAGATCCGCATTTTCCGTATCCTTGCTTTCGGAGCAGAATACGCCGTAAATCCAGCCATCTTCGTGCTGGGTGAGGCGCATGTCATATACATTGGTTTCTTCGGGGCAGGTATCCGGCAAAAGGATGGGATAATCCCAGAAGCGGAAGTTATCCACGCCGTTATCGCTTTCCGCCACGGCGAAGAAAGATTTGCGGTCGCTGCCCTCCAGCCGGGCCACCACGTAATACTTGCCGTTCAGGTAAATAGCCCCGGCATTGAAGGCGGCGTTCACCCCCAGCCGTTCCATGAAATGGGGGTTGGTTTCCGGATTCAGGTCATACTTCCAGAAAAGCGGAATATGGTCCCTGGTGAGCACGGGGTACACATACCGGTCATAAATGCCGTTGTAATCATCCGATACCACATTTTTCCTGGTAATCAGGGCTTCCTGTTTTTTCAGTTCCTGTTCATAGCGGGGATGGATCATGGTTCTGTCTCCTTCCGTTTTTTCCGGGCATCCAGTTTGGGGTTAATCATGTGGGTGTTGTGGGCCAGGCACAGTTCCTTCAGTTCACAGTTTTCGCAATCCGGCTTCTGGGAATGGCACACACGCCTGCCGTGGTACAGCATCCAGTGATGGGCATCGCTCCAATCCTGTTCCGGAATGGCGGCCATCAATTGCTGTTCTGTTTCTTCCGGGGTGAGGGCGGCGGCCAGCCCCAGCCGGTTGGACACCCTTAGCACATGGGTATCCACCGGGATGGCCGGCAGGCCAAAGGCAAAGGCACGCACCACATTGGCGGTTTTCCTTCCCACGCCGGGAAGGGCCACTAAACTTTCCATATCGGAAGGGACAATTCCTGCATGATCTGAGACAATTTTTCGGCTGGCCAGCACAATATTTTTCGCCTTGGCGGAAAAACCGCAGCTTTTCACGTAAGGATAAATTTCCTCCGGCTCCGCTTTTGCCATGGCGAAGGCATCCGGGTAATCCCGGAAAAGGGCCGGGGTCACAAGATTCACCCTTGCATCCGTGCACTGGGCGGCTAGAATGGTGGAAACCAACAGCTCGAAAGGATTATGGTACACCAAAGCAGGCTGCATATCGGGATACATTTCCTGCAGCATATCCAAAATGGCTTGCTTTTTGATTTCCATGAAAAAGCTCCTTTAATCCTGCAAGGAGATGGAAGCCGGCAGCTTCACCTTTTTCAGCCCCAGCAGGGTGAGATAGGTCAGAATGATATTGGCAGGCACTTCAATCAGATAATTGGGGGCACGCATAACCACCCAGCCCCAATAGCTGCGGCCGTTGGAGGAATAGAGGATGCTCAGCCACAGGGAATTGAGGAAAAGATTGATGACCGCCAGAGAGAGGGTAACGGCAATGATGCAGCGGATGATGGAGGGCTTTTTGCGATGCAGCACAAGGCCGCACACCAGCCCCACCAGCACATTGGTCAAGGTAAAGCCGGGGAAATAGGCGCCCTGCGGAAAAAGCAGGGAACCCAGCAGATCGCCAAGGCCGCCCACAATCATGGCAAAGGGTGCGCCCAGCAGCGCGCCGGCAGCTGCAATGGGCACAAAGCCGAAGTTATACTGCTTTTCCAGCAGCGGCACCTGCAGCACATTGCCCAGGATCACCTGCAAGGCCACCAGCATGGCGGCGATGGTGATTTTTTCTACATTTAACTTACTTTTTTGCATACAAAAAGCCTCCTGTTCATCAAAATAGAAATTTGACTCGCAAGAGGCAGTTTGCCAAAGAACCAAAGCAGCGGGATGCGCCGCCGGCACCGCATCCGGGTTTTTCCCCCGAATTTCGTTTCATGACAACTCCCCGTTCATGAACACTTGACGCGCCGAAAGCTACTCTGCCTGATACGAATCATTCGGTTGTATTTTACCCTGCTTTCAGGGAAAAAGCAAGGATAAAAGCAAAGGGAATCAATCCACCAGGGTGGCAAAATAATCGGCCGGGGTTTCCGCCCGGCGAATCATGCGGAAGGTGCCGTCTTGCTGCAAAAGGATTTCTGCGCTGCGAAGCCGGCCGTTGTACTGATAGCCCATGCAATGGCCGTGGGCGCCGGTATCGTGGATCACCAATACATCCCCAAGCTCCGCCTTGGGAAGCAGGCGGTCAATGGCGAATTTATCGTTGTTTTCGCACAGGCAGCCGGTGACGTCGTAAAGGGTATTTGCTGCTGCATCCCGCTTGCCGCACAGGTGAATGTGGTGATAGGCTCCGTACATGGCCGGGCGCATCAGGTTGGCGGCGCAGGCATCCACGCCGATGTAGTGCTTGTGGATGTTCTTTTCGTGAATCACCCGGGTCACCAGCCAGCCGTTGGGGCCGGTCATGAAGCGGCCCAGCTCCGTCTTGATTTTCACCTGGCTGTTTTCCCCCAGAATGCGGATGTATTCTGCCTTCACGGCGGCACCGATGCGCATGATATCCGCCTTTTGCTGTTCCGGGCGGTAGGGAATGCCAATGCCGCCGGACAGGTTCACGAAGGAAAATTCTAGGCCGGTTTTTCCGGAAAGCTCCTTGCCCGTTTCAAATAAAAGGGCGGCCAGCTTGGGGTAATAGCTTTCTTCGGTGGTGTTGCTCACCAGGAAAGCGTGCAGGCCGAATTTCTTCGCCCCCAGGGCCTTCAATTTTTCCATACCGGGCAGAAGCTGGCTGGGCATCCAGCCGTATTTGGAATCCCCGGGGTTGCCGATGATGGAATTGCTCAGCTGGAATTCGCCGCCGGGGTTGAACCGCAGGCAGATTTCTTCCGGAATGCCGCCGTTTTCCTTCAAAAGATCAATATCGTTGATATCATCCAGGTTCACAATGGCAGAAAGGGCCCGGGCATGGGCAAATTCTGCCGGGGGCATGGCATTGGCGCTGAACATAATGCGATCCCCGGAAAAGCCGGTACGCTCCGCCAGCAAAAGTTCGCACTCGCTGGAGCAATCCACGCCGCAGCCCTCCTGCTGCAAAATGCGCAGAATGTGGGGATTGGGCAGGGCTTTTACGGCAAAATATTCCATAAAGGCCGGGGCCCAGCTGAAGGCGGCGTTCAGGCTGCGGGCCGTTTCCCGGATGCCCTTTTCGTCATACAGGTGGAAAGGGGTGGGAAAGGCCTTGGCGGCATTTTCAAATACGGAATCCGCAACGGAAAAATTGGGCATAGTACACAAATCCTTTCGTACTGCAATTCAATACCGCTCCATTATAATGAAATTGTATACAGGGGGCAAGGCATAAAAATGGAAAGCACAATTTTAGAACAGCCCAAAATGGGTTGACAATTTGTATTTGGTGCATATAATAGGAAACAGGCAAGGAACGGGAAAAAAGCCTGAACCCGGCATGGAAAGAGAGAGTGCGTCACCGGCTGCAAGCGCACTTCCATGCCCCAGGCAGTGCCCCCGGGAGCCGCCGTGCCGAACCATTCCATGCAGTAGGCAGGGCCGCAGACGCTGCGTTACAGCGATATCCATCACAAGTAAGAGTGGATTTACAATGGCCATGCGCCGTTCTCTGAAGGGAACGTGCGTTATTTTTTTAGGAGGAGATTTCATGTTCGATACCCTGAAGAGGGATTTGGATGCCGTCCTCAAGCGGGATCCGGCCGTTCATTCCCGGGCGGAAGTGTTTTTCTGCTATCCCGGGTTCAAGGCGGTGCGCCGCCACAGAAGGGCCCATAAGGCCTACCTGAAGGGCCGGTATTTCCTGGCCCGGTGGATTTCCAGCCGCACCAAGAAAAAAACCGGCATCGAAATTCACCCCGGGGCCACCATCGGCGAAGGCTTGTTTATTGACCATGGGGCCGGGGTGGTGATTGGTGAAACGGCCATCCTGGGCAATAACGTGACGCTGTATCAGGGGGTCACCCTGGGGGGCACCGGGAAAGATACCGGCAAGCGCCACCCCACCCTGGGCAATGATGTGGTGGTAGGCGCCGGGGCCAAGGTGCTGGGGCCCATCACCCTGGGTAACCACGTGAAGGTGGGCGCCGGAGCCATTGTGCTCAAAGACGTGCCGGATCAATGTACCGTGGTGGGCAACCCCGGCCGCATTGTGCGGGGGCCCAATCAGCGCCCGGCCATTGACCTCAACCATGGCGACCTGCCGGACCCCATGCTGGATAAAATGCAGCAACTGTATAAACGGCTGAGCCAGCTGGAAAAAGTGCTGACGGAACATGCCATCAAAGTGGGCTGCGCCGGCTGCCCGGTGGAGGATTGCCCGGGCCGGGAAAACGGCGGCTGTCAGAGTGCCGAAGCTACTTAAAAAACGCAACGCCTGGAAACCAGATGGCTGTGCAGGCCAGGAAACATCAGGAAAAAAAAAAGACCGGCTTTCTTGGGAGGGTGCGGGAGGGGGTTCTTTGGCCCCCAAAGAACCTCCTCCCGCATAATATATAGGAGGTATCCCCATGCTGATTTACAATAGCAAAACCCGGAAGAAGGAAGAACTGAAAACCATCCAGCCCGGCAAGGTGGGCATTTACGCCTGCGGCCCCACGGTGTACGATTATTTCCACATCGGCAACGCCCGGCCCTTCATCGTGTTTGACGTATTGCGCCGCTATCTGGAGCACCGGGGCTATGAAGTGAAGTTTGTGCAGAACTTCACGGATATTGACGATAAAATGATCCGCCGGGCCAATCAGGAAGGCATCACCGTGAAGGAACTGGGCGACCGGTTCATTCAGGAATACTATCAGGATGCCGCCGCCCTTGGCATCCGCAAGGCCACGGTGCATCCCCGGGCCACGGAGCACATCGGCGATATCATCAAGCTGGTGAAAAATTTGCAGAACAAGGGCTATGCCTACGAAGTGAACGGCGATGTATACTTCGACGTGAAGAAAGATACTGCCTATGGCAAGCTCTCCGGCCAGAACATGGACGACCTGGAAGCCGGTGCCCGCATCGATGTGGACGATGTGAAGCATAACCCGGCGGACTTTGCCCTCTGGAAGGCCCAGAAGCCCGGCGAACCGGCCTGGAACAGCCCC
>JAZUQI010000313.1:0-9361 GCA_045605625.1 Clostridia bacterium | reverse complement strand
TGCTTTCATCTCTGCGGCTTTTTTTGTTTTCATTATGCCCGTGGGATCATCATATTCCCTTGCTCCATGCGGAAAAGCCAATGAAATATCCTCTTTCCCCCATCGCAAAAAGGGTGCAGGGCCAATGGCCCTGCCGGGGGGTACAGGGGGCGAGAAGCCCCCTGATAAACCTAACTTTATTTAAATCTTATTCCAATACCCCTGAAAAAGATGCTGTAATACACATCATCCTTCTCACAAATTCCCCAGCACGTTTTCCACTTTTTTCAGAAGCTCCCGAACTTTCAGGTGCTGGGGGCATTTGCGCTCGCAATAGCCGCAGTTAATGCAGGCATCGGAGGTGACGCCGGGGTTCTTTTCATTGTTGAGATAGCCTTGATAGGTGTTTTTTGCCAAATCCTTCAGGCCGTATACGTTGAGATAAGTGTAGGCCTGGAAGATGCGGGGAATGTTGATGCCCTTGGGGCAGGGCTGGCAATAGGCACAGCCGGTGCAATAAAGCTCGGAGAACTTTTTCAAGTTTTCCAGGTTTTCCCCCACTTCCCGCCATTCCTTTTCTGTCATGGGCACTTCCAGGGAGGCCACGGCGGCGTTTTTATCCACCATATCGTAGGTTTGCATGCCGGAAAGAGCGCAGGAAACCCCAGGATTGCCCAGCACAAAGCGCAGGGCCAGTTCATAGGTGTTCAGGTTTTCGCCGTTCAGCTTCTTGGCAAGTTCCGTGGGGGCAGCCAGCCGTCCGCCGCCCACCGGGCCCATGACCACCACGCCCAGGCCTTTTTCATGGGCGTACTGGATCATTTCTTCATTGGCACGGTCCAATAAATTATACTGCAAAAGCACGCTTTCCAGTTCCGGGCCGTTATCGATGATGTGCTTGAGGGCCTCCGGCTTATCGTGGAAGGAGAAGGAAATGTGGCGGATGAGGCCTTCTTCCTTCAGTTTCAGGGCTTCCTGAATGAGGCCCAGGGGGATGATTTTTTCATCAAAGCTTTTCTGATTGATGCCCCAGAAATGATAAAAATCCACGTAGGGGGTATCCAGCTTTTTCAGGCTGATTTCCAGGGTTTTGCGGAAATCTTCCGGCTTGTTCACCCTTTCCAGGGGGCATTTGGTGGAAATATACACCTTCTCCCGGATGGGCTTTAAGGCCTTGCCCACGGCAATTTCGCTGTTTTCATGGCAATAGAACAGGGCGGTGTCAAAGTAATTCACCCCCAGGTCATAGGCATGGCGCAGCATGGCATCGGTTTTTTCCTGATCCACCACCCAGGTGCCGTCTTCCTTCTGGATTTCGGGCAGGCGCATGCAGCCAAAACCCAAAGCGGAAATCTGCACGCCGGTATTGCCAAAGGGACGATATTGCATTTCTTTTTCCTCCTTCGTTCAGAACAAAACGGTTCTACATCCAGACACTAACAGCAGTATATCAAAGCCAAATGGAAATAACAAGGGCAAAAACAGGCGAAAAAATGCAAAAAAGCATTGCAATTCATTCAGGAACGGGAACAAAACCGTATTCTTATTGTACTACAATGTATAAATTTAAAAGAAAGTATTGATTTTTCAGAAAAAATGTGTATCATATACATATTAGCTGCATTTTTATGCAACAGGAGGGATGCGAAGTGGCAAAGGTTTTTATTGACGGCAGCGCAGGCACCACAGGGCTGAGGATTTACGAAAGGCTGTCTGAGCGAAAAGATATTGCGCTTTTGATGCTGCCGGAAGAAAAGCGAAAGGACGTGCAGGCCCGAAAGGAAATGCTGAACGCAGCGGATATCGCTTTTTTGTGCCTGCCGGATGCCGCAGCCATGGAAGCGGTGGCCCTTCTGACAAATGACCATACCGTCATCATCGATACATCCACCGCCCACCGCACCAACGAAACGTTTGTGTATGGTCTGCCGGAAATTAGGGGCCAGCGGGAGAAAATCAAGAAAGCCCGGTTCATTGCCAATCCCGGCTGCCATGCCAGCGGCTTTGTGGCGCTGATTCGGCCTTTGGTGGAAAAGGGCATTCTTTCGCCGGATACCAATCTTTCCTGCTTTTCCCTCACCGGCTATTCAGGCGGCGGCAAGCAGATGATTCCCCAGTATGAAGGCGAAATGCGGGATCCCCTTCTGAATGCCCCCCGGATGTACGGCCTTTCCCAGCAGCACAAGCATTTGAAAGAAATGGGCAAAATTTGCGGCCTTTCCGCTTTTCCGGCCTTCTGCCCCATCGTGGGGGATTTTTACAGCGGCATGGAAGTGACGGTTTCCCTCTTTTCAAAGGACGTGCAGGGAAATATGGAAGATATCAAAAACGTGTACCGGAATTATTACCAGGACGGCCTGATTTATTTCAGCGAACAGGCGGATGAAAGCGGCTTTTTATCCGCACAGGCCCTGGCCGGACGGGATGATATGGAAATTTCCGTTCACGGCAATGGGGAAAGAATTTTGCTCACCGCCCGGTTTGATAACCTGGGCAAGGGCGCCAGCGGCGCAGCGGTGCAGAACATGAATTTGGTGCTGGGTGTGGATGAAAACACCGGCCTTGTAACAGGAGGAAAGTGAAATGAAAATGATTCAAGGCGGCGTGTGTGCCGCAAAGGGATATAAGGCCAACGGCGTGCATTGCGGCATTCGCAAGAACAAAACAAAAAGGGATCTTTCCCTGGTGGGCAGCGACGTGCGGGCCGCCGCCGCTGCGGTATACACCCTGAACCTGGTGAAGGGCGCTCCCCTTGCGGTTACCAAGGCCCACCTGCAGGATGGCTATGCTCAGGCCATCATCTGCAACAGCGGCAATGCCAACACCTGCAACGCCAACGGCCTGGAAATTGCGGAAAAAATGAGCGATCTGGTGGCGGAATACACCGGCATCGGGGCCAAGGACGTGGTGGTGGCTTCCACCGGCGTGATTGGCCAGCCCTTGGATATCGCCCCCATTAAAGGGGGCATGGCGGCCCTTACAGACGGCCTTTCCTATACGGGCAATGCTGCCGCCAACGAAGGCATTATGACCACCGATACCTGTATGAAGGAAGTGGCGGTGGAATTTTTACTGGATGGCAAGGTGTGCCGCCTGGGGGGCATGGCCAAGGGCAGCGGCATGATTCACCCCAATATGGCCACCATGCTGGTGTTTTTAACCACGGATGCCGCCATTTCCCCTAAAATGCTGCAAAAGGCCCTCAGCGGCGATATACAAAAATCCTTCAACATGCTGAGCGTGGATGGGGATACCTCCACCAACGATATGGTGACGGTGCTGGCCAACGGCCTGGCAGGCAATAAGGAAATTACCGAAGAAAATGCGGACTTTGCCACCTTCATGCAGGCCCTCAATACGGTGACCGTGCAGCTGTGCCGCATGATTGCCGGGGACGGCGAAGGGGCCACCAAGCTTCTGGAATGCAAGGTGCAGGGTGCCCAGGATGAACAAACGGCCAAGACGGTGGCAAAGAGCGTCATTTGCTCCAGCCTGCTCAAAGCCGCCATGTTTGGCGCCGATGCTAACTGGGGAAGGGTGCTGTGCGCCATCGGCTACAGCGGCGCCGATGTGGACGTGAACAAAATTGACGTATCCTTTCAGTCTTTGAAGGGCGAAATTCTGGTGTGCAAGGATGGCGCCGGGGTGGAATTTTCCGAAGAAAAGGCCAAGGAAATTCTGCTGGAAAAAGAAATTGATATTCTGATTGATTTGAACAGCGGCGCATTTTCCAGCTGCGCATGGGGATGCGATCTGACCTACGATTACGTGAAAATCAACGGCGATTACCGCACCTGAGGAGGCACACATGGATAAGAATTTTTCCAATCATGAACGGGCGGAAGTGCTGGTGGCAGCCCTGCCCTACATCAAAAAATACAACAACAAAGTGGTTGGGGTGAAATACGGCGGCAACGCCATGATTAACGAACAGCTGAAACAGCAGGTGATGGAAGATATTGTGCTGCTTTGGCTGATTGGCGTGAAGGTGGTGTTGGTGCACGGCGGCGGCCCGGAAATCAGCGATCTGATGAAGAAACTGGGCAAGGAATCCAAGTTTGTGGGTGGCCTCAGGGTCACCGATGAAGAAACGGTGGATATCGTGCAGATGGTATTGGCCGGGAAAATCAATAAAACCCTGGTGAACCTGCTGGAAATGAAGGGCGGCAAGGCCATGGGCATTTCCGGCATGGACGGGAGGCTTATTGAAGCCAAGATGAAGGATGAACGGCTTGGTTACGTGGGGGAAATCACCAAGGTGCACATCAGCCCCGTATTGGATTTATTGGAAAAGGGCTATATCCCCGTGGTATCCACCCTGGGGTGCGACAGGCAGGGCCACGCCTACAACATCAACGGCGATACGGCGGCGGCCTACATTGCCGGGGCCCTGCAGGCGGAACGCCTCATCATGATGACGGATATTGCCGGTATTTTGAAGGATAAGGATGACCCCTCCTCCCTCATTCCCGAAATCAACCTTTCCGAAGCGGAAAATCTGTATAAAGAAGGCGTGATTTCCGGCGGCATGATTCCCAAAGTGGATTGCTGCGTGACGGCCATAAGGCAGGGCGTTAAAAAGGTGATTATCATGGATGGCCGGGTGCCCCACTCCATCCTGATGGAATTGCTCACCGATGAAGGCGCAGGCACCATGGTGAAAGGAGACGCAAAATGATAAATCTGCAAAGCATGGATCAGGCCTTTGTGGCCGGAACCTATAAGCGCTTTCCCGTCAGCATCGTTTCCGGCAAGGGAAGCACGGTGTATGACGAAAACGGAAAAGCCTATATCGATATGGGATCGGGCATCGGCGTAACGGCCTTTGGCATCGGGGATGATGCATGGAACAACGCCGTCATTTCCCAGCTTGAAAAGGTGCAGCACATGTCCAACCTCTATTATACGCAGCCCTGCGCAAAACTTGCCCGGATGATTTGCGAAAAGACGGGCATGAAAAAAGTGTTTTTCGGCAATTCCGGGGCGGAGGCCAATGAATGCCTCATCAAAATTGCCAGGAAATATGCGGCGGAAAAAAAGGGAGAGGGGCATTTCACCATCGTCACCCTGGAAAGCAGTTTCCATGGCCGCACGCTGTCCACCCTGGCCGCCACCGGGCAGGATCATTTCCATCAGCTGTTCCAGCCCCTCACCCCCGGCTTTGCCCACGCCCGGGCCAATGACCTTCAGGATTGCATCCGGGTGCTTTCGGAAAACAAAGCCGCCGCCATGCTGATCGAATGCGTGCAGGGGGAAGGCGGCGTGAAGGTATTGGACAAGGAATTTGTGCAGGGCCTTTTTGCCTATTGCAAGGAAAACGATATTCTGTTCCTGGTGGATGAAGTGCAAACCGGCAACGGCCGCACCGGGCAGCTGTATGCCTACATGCACTACGGTGTTCAGCCGGATGCCTTTTCCACGGCTAAGGGCCTGGGGGGCGGCTTGCCCATCGGGGCCTGCGTGATGAGCGAAAAGGTGGAAAATGTGCTGGGCTTTGGGGATCATGGCAGCACCTTCGGCGGAAACCCGGTGTGCTGCGCCGGGGCCATCAGCATTTTGGAACGGCTGGATGCAGGGTTTTTGGCCTCCGTTGCCGAAAAAGGAAGCTGGGTATTTCAGCAGCTGCAAAACGCCCCCGGCATCAAGGCCGTTTCCGGCATGGGGCTGATGATTGGCATCCTGACGGAAAAGCCGGCAGGGGACGTGGTGAAGGCCTGCATGGAAGAAGGCGTTTTGTGCCTGACGGCCAAGGAAAAGGTGCGGCTGCTGCCTGCGCTGAATATCTCCATGGAAGAGCTGAAAAAGGCCATTGCGGTCATCAAGGCCGTATGCGCCGCCTGAGGAGGAAGAAACATGAATTTGAAAAACCGGCATTTTTTAACCCTTCTGGATTTTACCCCGGAAGAAATTATGGGGCTGATTGACCTTTCCGCCGAACTGAAACAGCAGAAAAAGCTGGGCATTCCCCACAAAATGCACGAAGGGAAAAACATTGCCCTGATTTTTGAAAAAACCAGCACCCGTACCCGCTGCGCCTTTGAAGTGGCGGCGGCGGATTTGGGCATGCACCCCGTGTATCTGGATCCTTCCGCCAGCCAGATTGGCAAGAAGGAAAGCATCGCCGATACCGCCCGGGTGCTGGGCCGCATGTTTGACGGCATTGAATACCGGGGCTTTGGCCAGGAAAGAGTGGAAGAATTGGCCAAGTACGCCGGGGTGCCGGTGTGGAACGGCCTCACCAATGAATATCACCCCACCCAGATCCTGGCGGATATGCTCACCATCCGGGAGCATTTTGGCAGCCTGAAGGGCAAGAAACTGGTGTATATGGGGGACGCCCGGTATAACATGGGAAATTCCCTTATGATCGGCTGCGTCAAGCTTGGCATGCAGTTTGTGGCCTGTGCGCCCAAGGCCTATTTCCCCAAGAGGGAACTGATTGAAAAGTGCCGGGCTATTGCCGCTGAAACCGGCGCCACCCTTGCCTTTGAAGAAAACCCCATGAAGGCGGTGGAAAATGCAGATGTGATTTATACCGATGTGTGGGTTTCCATGGGCGAGCCGGACAGCGTGTGGGAAGAACGCATCCGGGCGCTGAAACCCTATCAGGTGAACAAGGCCCTGATGCAGGCCGCCGGGCCCCAGTGCCGCTTTATGCATTGCCTGCCGGCTTTCCATGATTTGGATACCACCGTGGGCATGGAAATTTACAAAAAGTTCGGCATCAACTGCATGGAAGTGACGGACGAAGTATTTGAAAGCGAACAATCCATCGTATTTGACGAAGCGGAAAACCGCATGCATACCATCAAGGCCGTGATGGCGGCCACCCTGTAAACAAAAAAGAGGCGAAAAAACCATGGCATATCTTTTGCTGGAAAACGGCATGGCCTTTGAGGGCAAGCGCATCGGCGCACAAAAGGCGGCTGCCGGGGAATTGGTGTTCACAACGGGGGTTGTGGGCTATGTGGAAAATGTGACGGACCCTGCCAATGCAGGCAAGCTTGTGGTGCAAACCTTTCCCGTTATCGGCAATTACGGCGTGACGGAACAGGATGAAGAAAGCCCCTGCACCCCTGCCGGGTACGTGGTAAGGAACCTGTGCGAAACCCCCTCCAATTTCCGCAGCGAAATGGATTTGAATGCATACCTTGTAAAAAAAGGCATTCCCGGCCTTTCCGGGGTGGATACCCGGTATTTGGTAAAAGTGCTGCGAAATCAGGGCACCATGAAGGCCATGATTGTGGATGAAGTGCCAAATAAGCCTTCTTTTGAGGAGGAAAAGGGAAATATCCCCCTGTGCGACGGGGCCCTTTTCCCGGCCAAAGAAGAAAAGGCCAAAGGGATTCTTTGGGATCTGGGGGCGAAAAAAAGCCTGATCGATGCCCTGAATCAGTTCGGCTTTTCGGTGGAAAGAATGCCTTATACCGTGAAGGCGGAAGATATTTTGCAGAAAAAGCCGGATGCCCTTGTGATTTCCGGGGGCATGGAAGAGGCTAAGGACATGGATAGCCTTTTGCCGGAAATGAAAAAGCTGCTGGGCAAGGTGCCGGTGCTCTCCGTAGGCCTTGGGCATTTGCTGACGGCAAAGGCCCTGGGGGGAACGGTGAAAAAGCTGCCCTCGGGCCACCGGGGCCAGAACCAGCCCGTTTTCTGCACGCTGGATGGCCTCACCTCCATCACCTGCCAGAACCATGCCTATGCCGTGGAGGCAGAAAGCCTTTCCGGCATGGGGAAGATGATTTACTATAATTTGAACGATCAAAGCTGCGAAGGCATGGAATACCCATCCCTTTCCTGCATCACCCTGCAGTTTGACCCGGATGAACAGGTGCTGCGCCATTTTGCGGCCCGGATGGGAGGGGAACAGGATGCCTAAAGATGCAAATATCAGAAAAGTATTGGTGATCGGCTCCGGCCCCATTGTGATTGGGCAGGCAGCGGAATTTGACTATGCCGGGGCCCAGGCCTGCCGGGTGCTGCGGGAAGAGGGCGTGAACGTGGTGCTGGTGAACAGCAACCCGGCCACCATCATGACCGATAAAAACCTGGCGGACGAAATCTACCTGGAGCCCTTGAACGCCAAAACCATTCGCCGCATCATTGAAAAAGAGCGGCCGGATGGCTTGCTTGCCGGCCTTGGGGGCCAGACGGGCCTGACGCTGGCCATGCAGCTGTCCCGGGACGGCACATTGCAGGAATTTGGGGTGCGCCTCCTTGGCACGGATATGCAGGCCATCGATAAGGCGGAAGACCGGGAACTGTTCCGGGATACCATGCAGAAAATCGGCCAGCCCTGCGTGCCTTCGGGCATTGCCAACGATGTGGAAGCATCCTTGCAGATTGCAGGGGAAATTGGCTATCCCGTCATCGTGCGCCCGGCGTTTACCCTGGGGGGCAGCGGCGGCGGCATTGCCCAGGATGAACAGGAATTATTGGTGATTGCCAAGGCCGGGCTGGATCTTTCCCCCATTCACCAGATTCTGGTGGAAAAATGCATTTCCGGCTGGAAAGAAATTGAATTTGAAACCATGCGGGATGCCCTTGGCAATGCCATTGCCATCTGCTCCATGGAAAATGTGGACCCTGTGGGGGTGCACACCGGGGATTCCATCGTGGTGGCCCCGGCGCTTACCCTCTCCCCCAAGGAATATAAAATGCTGCATGATGCCGCCCTTTCCATGGTGAGGGAACTGGGCATCATCGGCGGCTGCAACTGCCAGTTTGCCCTGAACCCGGATAGCTTTGAATATGCGGTGATTGAGGTAAACCCGAGGGTTTCCCGCTCTTCCGCCCTGGCCAGCAAGGCCACCGGCTATCCCATCGCCAAGATGACCACACGATTGGCCCTTGGCTATACGTTGGATGAAGTGCTAAACGATATCACCGGCTGCACTACCGCCTGCTTTGAACCGGCGGTGGATTATGTGGTGGTGAAATTCCCCAAATGGCCCTTTGATAAATTCGCCAATGCCAGCCGCAAACTGGGCACCCAGATGAAGGCCACCGGCGAAGTGATGTCCATCGGCCACACCTTTGAAGAGGCCCTGATGAAGGCCGTCCGCGGGGCGGAAATTGGGCTGGACAGCCTGAATGCTGCCCCCACCGATGGGGCGGATGTGCTTTCCCGCCTTGCCCGGCAGGATGACCGGCGGCTGTTCACCGTGTTTGAGGCCATTAAACAGGGCGTTTCCCTGGATGAAATATTTGAAATCACGAAGATTGACCGCTGGTTCCTGAACCGGCTGAAAAACCTGGCCCAACTGGAAGAAAAGCTGGAAAAGGGCCCCTTTACGGAAGCATTATACCGGGAAGCGAAAAGGCTGGGCTATCCGGACAAGGTAATCACCCGGCTTTCCGGGGTGAAGGATTTACCGGACGG
>JAZUQI010000312.1:0-3709 GCA_045605625.1 Clostridia bacterium | reverse complement strand
CCCAGGAAAGCGCCCCTTCCTGAACCGGCAGCATATCAAGAGAAAACAATGTGTCAATCGATACATCAAACAACACCGCCAGCTTGGGCAAAAGAGCAATATCCGGCGTGTTGGCACCTGTTTCCCACTTGGATACCGCCTGGTACGACACCCCCAAATAAGCCGATACCTGTTCCTGTGTCAACCCCTTCCGCTGACGCAGCGTACGAATATTACTTCCGATTTTCATGCGACCGCCTCCTTCTGCATTCATTATGACATAGCTTTGCGGGAATGGCAAACGAGCATTTCTCTTATCCCTCAACCATCACACGAGATACGTACAAAAAAACAGCGAATAGCTTGCCAAAAACGCGAATTATCCGCCATCCTTGCGATGGAATAACAGAAAAATCCGATGTATAATGAAGCCACAAACAGCAAAGGAGAGAGAAAAATGACGATCATCGGCGAAACCATTGCCCGTCTTCGCAAAGAACGCAGCATGACCCAGGAACAGCTGGCGGAGTGCATGGGGGTAACGGCACAAACCATTTCCAAGTGGGAAAACAGCACCACCTGCCCGGATGTGATGCTGCTGCCCGTGCTGGCGGATTTTTTCGGCGTGACAGTGGATGATCTCTATGGCAGAATAACGGAGGAAAAGCTGATTTACCAGGATGAAGCCGCAGAAGCCGCCATGGAACAAATGCGCCGCATCATTGTGCGCTGCTTTTACGGCGGCAACAGCAAAGCGGATGTGGATGAACTGGCGGAAGAACTTCGTAATTCGCTGAAAGACGGCGTTTCCCGCAGCGTTATTGAAAGCAGCAACGGAAGCGTGCTCTATATGCGCCAGCCCATCGGCACCATGGCCATCAAGCGGCCGGAGCAGGGATGGAACAGCCTGTTTGCCAACGAAAGCAACCGCAAAACGCTGCAAATTCTGGCGGATGAGGATTTTCGCAAAGCCATGGCCGTCATTCTGAAAAAACGGATGCTTACCTTTACCTTGCCGGCCCTGTGTAAAATAGCCGGAGTGGAAGACGGCCTTCATCTGGAACAGATGGTGAAGGAAAGCGGCCTGTTTGCCTGCAAAACCCTGGCCATCGATGAAAGTACCCTGACCTATTATGAACTGACCCAGGCGGAACAGAAAATGTATTTGCTGTTTGCCGCCCTGCTCTTTGCCCAGGAATATGCCGAATACCGGCCCCAACATCACTATTTCAGCGGAAACACGAATTACTTTACGCCTTAATTCCTTTACACCTGAAAATATCTGCAAATCAAAACGAGCATCCGTTTTTTCATCGGATGCTCCTTTGCTGTATTTGGCTTCCTTTATTCCTTTGTAATCTCCCCGGCGGAAAGCTCCACCCAGGCCGGGCGGAAGCCGCATTTGATGGCATTGCGGACGGAGGCCACATTGCACCAGGCAGCCGAATAAAAAGGCACTTTCCCCCGTTCCAGAATTTCCAAAGCCAGGCGGCTGGTGACGGCGGCTGCAATGCCTTTGCGGCGATACTCCGGCAGCACATCCACGCCGATTTGCCACATCTCCACCCCGTCGGCGCTGCAGGCGGCAAAGCCCACCAGCGCTTCCCCGTCATAGGCCCCCACCCCCAGCACGTCCAGGTGCTTGCGGTCTTGGCACAGGGCATTGCTCCACTTGGGCAAATACAAATCCCCGAAGTCTTCCTGATGCAGCAATTTCAGGGCATATTCGCAGGGCATGGGCCGCAAAAGCTGCACATCCGGCAGAAAGCATTCCCCCATGAAACGGCTTTTCAGGCCAAAGGGGCGAAGGCAATCATCCAAAGCGTGCAGATGGGGCGTTTCAAAGGCGTGGCTGGCCGGCACTTCCTGTAAATACGTTTCCACCGCCGCTTTCACATCCGCCCGGACGGAGGCCACCACATTGGGCCCATAGGATACCATTTGGCAAAGGTGGGGCAATTGATAATATTTCTTGGCGTCCGGATTGGGCCGGGAAACCACCACCCGGCTTTCACCGGAAAGAAAATCCGCCGCAGCGCAGCCCAGATCCGCCGCCGATTGGGCCAGGGCAATCTCCCAGATGCGTTTGTTATCCATCCCGTCACCTCCGGTGCAAAAAATCCTCTTTTCTGTGTCAGAATGTATTGTATCACAAAAAAATCCCCTCAGCAACGGCCCTTCCCCACTTTACGAAACCGGTTTTATCCCGTATAATGAAGACAGCAAACAAGATAAATAGTTTTTTAAGGAGGAACCCTGCTATGATTTATTATGTGGATCAGGCGGCCCGGATGGAAGGCTGCGGCACCAAGGAACGCCCCTTCCGCCATATCAATGATGCGGCCAAAGTGGCCCTGCCCGGGGACGAAGTGCTGGTATACCCCGGCATTTACCGGGAATATGTGAATCCCCTCCACGGCGGCACGGAAGAAAACCGCATTGTGTACCGCTCTGTGGAGCCTTTGGGCGCCGTCATCACCGGGGCGGAAATTGTTACCGGCTGGGAGAAGGTGGAAGGCACCGTATGGATGAAGCGCATCAATAACCAGGTGTTCGGCAGCTTCAACCCCTATGTGGAAGAAGTGTACGGCGATTGGTATTTCGCCCCCACCGTGCGCCACACCGGCTGCGTCTATATCAACGACCGGGCCATGTACGAAGCCCTCACCATGGAAGAAATGCAAAAGGGCGAAGTGTATAAGCCCTCCTGGGAACCGGAATATTCCATCTATAAATGGTTCCCCGTGCAGGACGGCAAGGACACCATCCTCTACTGCAATTTCCAGGATAAAAACCCCAACGAAGAAAAAATTGAAATCAACGTGCGCCGCCGCTGCTTCTTCCCCGAAGAAACGGGCCGGGGCTATATCACCTTCTCCGGCTTCAAAGTGGAAAAGGCAGCCACCACCTGGGCGCCCCCGGCGGCATTCCAGGACGGCATGGTGGGCCCCCACTGGAGCAAGGGATGGATCATTGAAGACTGCGATATTTCCAACAGCAAGTGCTGCGGCATTTCCCTTGGCAAATATTACGACCCGGAAAACGACCATTACTTCACCACCAAGCACTTAAAATCCCCCACCCAAATGGAGAGGGATGCTCTCTGCCGGGGCCAGTATCACGGGTGGCTGAAGGAAAAGGTGGGCAGCCATATTGTGCGCCGCTGCCACATCCACCACTGCGAACAGACGGGCATTGTGGGCCGCATGGGGGCGGTGTTCTCCCTCATCGAAGATAACCACATCCACAACATCAACAACATGCAGGAACTGGGCGGCGCCGAAATTTCCGGCATCAAGCTCCACGCCGCCATCGACGTCACCATGCGCCGCAACCACATCCACCACTGCACCATGGGCATCTGGTGCGATTGGCAGGCCCAGGGCACCCGCATTTCCCAGAACTTCCTGCACCATAATGAACGCCCCTCCTTCTGCGAATGGGCGGAGGGCGGCATGGAAAGCCAGGATATTTTCGTGGAAGTCAGCCACGGCCCCACCCTGATTGATAACAATATTCTGCACTCCCAGGTTGCCCTGCGCATTGCCACCCAGGGCGTGGCCATGGTGCATAACCTGATGATGGGCACCTTCACCTTCGTTGGCGGCGGCACCGGGGCCCGCTATACCCCCTACCACATCCGCCACCGCACCGAAGTGGCCGGGTTTATGACCTTCGTTCACGGGGATGACCGGTTCTACAACAATATTTTCGTCCAGGGCTTTGATCC
>JAZUQI010000311.1:0-2317 GCA_045605625.1 Clostridia bacterium | reverse complement strand
CAGGGCTATGGTATCCTTTGTGATTGCCGATCAGTTCTTCTTGGAAGATGTGTCCGAGCGTTTCCGCAGCCTGGGCATTGCCGTGAACGGTTGCTTCTCCACTCCCACCGGCCAGGCTATGCTGTTTGTGCCCGATGAGGAAAGGGATCGCACCGCCGTATTGGTGGATATGGGCTACCTCACCACCGAAGTGATGGTGATTGAAGGGGATGCCATTACCCACATGAAAACCCTGCCCCTTGGCGGCGGCCTGATGGCGGCGGATTTGGCCTATGGCCTGGAAACCACCTTGGGCGAAGCGGAAAAGATCAAGCGGGCATATATCTTCGGCCTGGCTGCCGGGCAGGAAAACTTTGATGCCAACGATAAGGAAGGCAACCCCAAAACCTTCAGCCGGGAAGACGTGGAAAAGGTATTGGAACCCCGTGCCGAAGAAATTTGCGAAGCGGTGCAGGAAGCCATCAAAACTTCCGGCGTAAGGCTGAGCAACTGGAGCCCCATTTACCTCACCGGCGGCGCCCTGTCCATCAACCGGGGCGGTAAGGATTTCCTGGCCGGGAAGCTGAATAAGCCGGTGCGGGATTTGCCCCGCCGGGCCGTGAAGCTTTCCAGCCCTGCCTATTCCAGCGCCCTGGGCCTGCTGGACCTCATCATCGATACCGCTGAAAATGCCCCGGCATCCACCGGCATCGGTGCCTTCTTCCGGAATCTTTTGGGCGGCTAACCGCCACGAAAAATAAACAGAAAAATTATTTAGGGGGATTTGGACATGCCTTTTGAAGTACAAGTGGATCAACCGTCCTTTGCCTCGATCAAAGTCGTCGGCTGCGGCGGTGGCGGTACCAATGCCGTGAATCGCATGGTGGAAGCCGGGCTGCAGGGCGTTCAGTTCATTGCTGTGAATACGGATCGTCAGGCCCTGGCCCTGAGCCATGCAGATGTGAAAATTCAGATCGGTGAAAAGCTGACCAAGGGCCTGGGTGCCGGCGCTGTGCCGGATACCGGCCGCAAGGCGGCGGAAGAAAGCCGGGAAGAAATTGCGCAGGCCCTCAAGGGGGCGGATCTGGTGTTTGTCTCCGCCGGTATGGGCGGCGGCACGGGTACCGGCGCTGCGCCCATTGTGGCGGAAATTGCCCGGGAAAACAATTGCCTCACCATCGCCGTGGTGACCAAGCCCTTCGCTTTTGAAGGCAAGCAGCGCATGAAGAACGCTGAAATGGGCATCAACGAACTGAAGCAGAACGTGGATACCCTGGTTGTGATCCCCAATGATCGCCTGCTGCAGGTGGTCAGCAAGGGCACCACCATGGTGGAAGCCTTCCGCATTGCGGATGACGTGCTGCGCCAGGGCATTCAGGGCATTTCCGACCTGATTGCTGTGCCTGCCATGATTAACCTGGACTTTGCCGACGTGAAAACCATCATGGAATCCGGCGGCATGGCCCACATGGGCATCGGCGTTGGCAAGGGCGCAACCCGCCTTCTGGCCGCTGCCAAGAATGCCATTGCCAGCCCCCTGCTGGAAACCAAGATCGACGGCGCCCGTGCGGTGCTGATCAACGTAACCGGCGGCAAGGATATGAGCATCATGGAAATCAACGAAGCCGCCAACCTGGTGATGGAATCTGCGGACAGCGAAGCCAACATCATCTTCGGTGCCGGCATTGATGAAACCCTGGAAGACGAAGTGCGCATCACCGTGATTGCCACCGGCTTTGAAAAGAACCCCTTCCCCGTGAAGGATAAGAAAAAGAACCGCACCGCCACGCCTTACGGCACCGCTGTGCCTTCCTATAACCCCTATGAAAACCGCCCCCGTGCGGATGTGAACGGCGAACAGGGCTTTGATGCCCCGGCCCCTGCCGCTTACGATGGGGATGCTGCGTATTTCAGCGCAGGCGCCCGGCCCATGGCTGCCGCCCCTGCCTATCAGGCTCCTGCCGGTTTCCAGCCCCAGCCCTTCAATCCGCAGCCCTTCACGCCCCAGCCCTTCCAGCCTGCCCAGCCTGTGCAGCAGCCTCTGCAGAATGCGGCTCCTGTTCAGCAGGCGGCCCCCCAGCCTGCAGCCAACACCCGGGATGACCTGGGCGTGCCTGCCTTCCTGCGCCGGGGCGAAAAGAAATAATTGAACATGCAATCAAGTCGGAGGCCAAGCGGGCTTAGGAAGACAAATGTATGAAACCACTCCTTGGCACACAGAACGACATGGCTACGATCCGACTTAGGCGGCCCCCCAGCCTGCAGCCAACACCCGGGATGACCTGGGCGTGCCTGCCTTCCTGCGCCGGGGCGAAAAGAAATAATTGAACATGCAATC
>JAZUQI010000310.1:0-5376 GCA_045605625.1 Clostridia bacterium | reverse complement strand
GCATTTTCGCATACTGGGTGCAGGGAGGTTCTCCCTGCCGAGGGGTACAGGGCACGAGCAGTCCCCTGCTCCGGTGGGCCGTGCCCACACCCCATTCGCAAAGAAAAGGTATGCATTACGAAAACGTGTGTCTGCGTGAGGCCAAAGGGGCTGCGCAGTCCCCTGCTCCGTTCATTACAAACAAGCATCCGGTAAAAAACGCCGGATGCTTGTTTTTGTTGCAGGATCAATGGTTCCTTAAGAACGCCCTCCCCAGCAGGCTGCCCTTTTTCAGGAGCGGCGTCCGGTGAACGGCTGCTTTTTACCGCAAAAGATAGGCCATGGTTAAAAATTCCCCGTCCCGTTTATCCTTTGGCTGGTAGAGATGCCCATCCTGAAAGGCCAGGAATTCGGTTTCAAAATCCAGGTTGGTGAGGGATTGCATAACTAGCAGGGGGGTCAGGTGCCGGGCGTGCCGGGGCAGGCAGGAGCGGCACAGCGCTTCCATATCCGCTTCCAGCGCCGCCAGGGCCGGCTGCAGCGCCTTTTCCAGCGGCATGAACACATCCCGGATCAATAGGTCAAACTGTTTGGCGGTGAAAATAACGAAGTTTGGCCCAAGGCCCCCATCCTTCCGGATCAAAAAGCCTTTTTCCATCAGCGCCGCCAGGGTTTCCGGATCCTCTTTTTCCACGGCGTCCGGGGCAAACTCTGCCCGGATCAGCCGCTTCAGGCATTCACGCAGCCGGTGCCAGTAGGGGGTGTAGGCGTCCATCAGCTGCTCAATATCGCTGCAGCCGAAAGTATACAGCCCGAACCAGGAAAAATCATCAATGAACATGGTGCCGTTATAGCCCCAGCCCTTGCGCAGGCTTTTATCCTCGCATTCTCGGACAAAGCCCAGGGGCCAATACTGGCCGCCGTCCGGGCGGAAGGGCCGCTCCGGCAATGGAAGTTTCCATGTGATGCGCCGGGTGAATTGATACAGCAAAAGCCACAAAAGCCGGTTCATGGGCCGATCGCAGCCCACAAAGCCGATGCGCCGGATGGTTTTTTCGTTTTCCATCAGGTGCTGCACAATTTTATCCGTCAGGTGTTTTTTATGCCGTTCATATAAAAGGCTTACTTTGTTTTCATCTTCCACTGTGCGGATGAGGAAGGACGTTGCGAACTTTCCCTTTTCCTCCGTCACAAATTCCTGTTCCTTCAGCCATGCCATTTCGTGTTCGATATAGGCGCAGGAAACCCCCAGATATTCGGCCACTTCCTCCGCTGTTTTTGGTTCCTGCCAGCAGGAAAGCAGAATATTCTGGGCCAGCAGGTTCTGGTTGATTCTTCTTGTGGCCAGTTCCGGCACCGCAATGCCGTTGATGCCCATGTGCAGCCGCCGGGGCCGGTAGGCGTAATTTTTTTGTTCCATGGTGTTTTTCTCCTCCCGTAATTTTCGCCGGGTATCAAACAGATACCACCGCACCGTGCTTTTGGGCAGGTGCAGCGTTTTGGCAATTTGCTGCTGGGGCATCTGTTCGATGTAGTAGAGGATCATGGCTTCCCGCTGCAGGCGGCTGAGCCGGGTGATTTTTTCATGCAGCCACTTGATCTGCATTTGCTTTTCTTCATCTTCCGCCGCCTGCTGGGCAAAATCCGGCAGGGGCAAATTTTCCGGCAGGGGGTATTCCGGCCGCTTTTGCCGCAGCCTTTTGCACCACACAAATTTGGCAATGCGGAAAAGGAAATGCTCCGGCTGTTCAATGGGCTGTTTCTTGGCGGCGGCGAAAAATTGCAGCCACACTTCCTGGGCCAAATCTTCTGCTTCCGTCCGGCTGCCCGTTTTGTGCAGCGCCCATTGAAACAGGGAAAGGGCATATTGTTCCACCCACATTTCCTGCTGCTTTTCCATTAATCCTCACCTCCCCGTTTTGTTTTTTGCCCGGCCAGGCTATACACCTTTATAGTACCACAGCCGGGGGAAAGATTAGCGTTTTTGATTGATTTTTTATCGTAAAACTATTTTTTTCCCGGGAGTAGATAAAGGGCCGGGGTTTATGTTATAATGATCGAGTATGCTTGACGGAAAGGAGATACCGAAGAATGAAAAAGACGCTGATGGTTGCTTTGCTGTTCAGTTTGTTTCTTTTGACTGCGGTTTCTGCCCATGCCGATGTGGTGATTAACGAGATTATGACCAACAACGGCGTATTTACCAATGGGGAACATTATGACTGGATTGAGCTTTATAACAACGGCACCCGGGATGTGGATATTTCCGGATGGGGGCTGAGCGATAAGAAAAAGGAGCCCATGCAGTGGCAGTTCCCGGCAGGGTCGAAAATTCCGGCCGGTTCCTATGCCCTGATTTATTGCTGCGGCGAAGATGAGCAGGAAAGCCATCCCCCCCGGCAGGTGTTTTATGCGCCCTTCAAATTATCCCAGGAAGGGGAAAACATCCTTCTGTCCGATGCCGCCGGGGAAACGGTGGATCTTTTGAAGTATCCTTTGCAGTTTGCCAATGTATCCTACGGCCTGACGGCCCAGGGGGATGCATGGGGGCATTTTGATGTGGCCACCCCCCAGAAGGCAAACGGCAGCAAAGTGTTTGACGTGCAGGCGGAGCGGCCTGTGATTGAAACCAAGCCCGGTTTCTATTCCCTGGAAAACGGGGAAAGCTTGCAGGTGGTGCTTTCCGGGGAAGGGGAAATCCATTACACCCTGGACGGCAGCGAACCCACCCGGAAATCCGCCCTGTACACCGGCCCCATTGCCGTGAAGAAAACCACGGTGGTGCGTGCCCGCACCTGCGATGCGGATAAGATTATGTCCGTTTCCGTGGGGGCCACGTATATTGTGAATGATCCTTCCTCCGTGGCCGTCATTTCCCTGAGCACGGATGATAAATACCTGTACGATCCGGGCATGGGGCTGTTTGTGCGGGGGAACGGAGACCAATCCAATTACTATAAGGATTGGGAATACCCCATGTATTTTGAATATTTCGATATCAACGGGGAGCGGCAACTGGCCCAGAACGTTTCCTTCCATGTGGCCGGCACTTCTACCCGTGGCTATAAGCAAAAGAGCGTGGCCGTCTACGCCCGGGATGCATACGGCGATGATAACCGCTTCTACTATAACCCCTTTGAAAACCGGGATTATGATTCCTATAAATCCCTCTTGGTGCGCTCCACCGGCTCCGACGTGGTGGCGGCCCGTATCCGGGATGCGGCGTTTACCTCCCTGGCGGAGGGCCTGGGCATTATGTACCAGGATGCCGTCCCCACGGTGGTGTATGTGAACGGCCAGTATCACGGCCATTACAACCTGCGTGAAAAGGTGAACAAGCATTCCATCGCCCAGTGGGAGGGCATTGAGGACAGTGCTCTCATTGACCAGATTGACGTGCTGGAAGGCATGGCTAAGGATGACCAGATCCAGAACGGGGATAACGATGAATGGCTGGCCTTGCGGGAATACGTGAAGCAGAACGACCTGAATGACCCGGAACATTTGAAATATGTGACGGACCGGCTGGATGTGGATAATTTCTTCACCTGGGCCAGCTTGCAGCTGGGCTTCCTCAACAGCGACCTGGAAAACGTGCGGATGTACCGGGTGCCCGGCGGCAAGTGGAAGTATGTGTTGTATGATGTGGAAGCCGGCGGCGTCACCGAATTGCGGGCCGTGTATATGCTGCTGGATCAGTCCCGGGCCGGAAACCGGGTTTCCTCCCAGTACAGCTTGCTGAACCGGCTTTTGAGAGTGCCGGAAATGAAGGATCGGTTCCTGAAAATCTTCGCCTATGTGATGGAGCACAGCTTCCTCTATGAATCGAAAGTGAAACCGGTGCTGGATTGGTGGGAAGGGGTGCTGGATCCGCTGATGCCAAGGCACACGGAAAAATACACGGTGGTTGGCTATTATGAATGGAAATCCAATGTGCGGATGGTGCGCTACAACATTCGCCTCTCCCCCCGGAAAACCATTCTGGAAGTGTGCAAAATTCTGGGCCTGAACGAGGAGGAACGCCAGTATTACTTTGGCTCCGTGCTGGAAAAATTGCAGGTGCAGAACGTGAATTTTGTGGAATAAAAGCAATAAAACCAGGGCCCTTCTGTTTTGAAAGGAACGGAAGGGTCTTTCTTTTCGTCAAGGGCGGAAAAAGGTGGCATTTTCTTCCGGCTTCTGTTATAATGGCCCATGTGCGGCCGGAAAACCGGCCGGCGATGAGGGGAATGAGGAAATGGGCTTTCAGTGGAGCAAAATGAGCCCGGTGCGCAAGCGGTATTTTGTGCGGCTGGCCGGGCGGATCCTGATTTTATTGGTTTGCGGCGCCTTTTGCCTGTTTGCCCCGGAACAGTTCCGGGTGCTTCATGGCTGGCAGTTTTTTGAAAAATTTTCCTTTCTCCATCTTTTGTGGGGCATCTGGATGGTGGATATGCTGGAACAGCTGCTGCCCATCAACAAGAAAATCCCCCTGGGTTCCCAGAAGCTGTTTAAGGACCGTTTCCGCCCCATCCGGGAAAAAATAAACCCCAAGGCCCTGAAGCAATACATTCAAACCACCACCCGGGCCGCCTTCTGGGTGCTGCTTTTGTGGGCGGTGCTGATTGGGTGCATTGCGGTGCTGTACTGGCAGGGCATCCTCAGCCGCACGGCGGTGTTTATGATTTCTGTCGTGTTCTATGTGTGCGATTTGATTTGCGTGCTGATCTGGTGCCCCTTCCGGCTGATTATGAAAAACCGGTGCTGCACCACCTGCCGGATTTTTAACTGGGATCATATGATGATGTTCACCCCCATGCTGCTGGTGGATAGCTTTTTTTCCTGGAGCTTATTGGGCGTGGCGGCAGCGGTGTGGCTTGTGTGGGAAGGGTGCGTGCTGCTTTTCCCGGAACGGTTCTGGGAGCAAACCAACGCAGCCCTGCAATGCGCCCAGTGCACGGATAAATTGTGCACCCAGTATTGCCAGAAACTGCGCAAGTGAAAAGCGAAAAGCCTCCTTTCGGTAAGCGTGATGACAACAGGCAAATACGGTTTTGTGTACTGCTGTGATAGAATGAAAAGGATAAACGGCAAAGGGAGAGGTGAGGGGTTCCACCCCTTCACCCCGGCCAGGGGCATTGCCCCTGGACCCGGCAGCGGATAGGAAAATCTTGTATAACGGGCAATGTGCCGCTGCTTATTGGGACAACCCTGCCGCACACGGGCACGGCGGCTACATGCCGCCTGCCGGATGCAAAGCATCCGGGAAAACGGGAAGAACGCCGGAGGAGAAAGTGAAGCCCTTTCTCTCCCGGCGTTTTCTCGTTTTCATTGTGCCCGTGGCGATGATTGCATTCGTTCTTAAGCTTCATGCGCAAATCGTTAGTTAGAAAGCGTGTGCATTTTCGCATACTGGGT
>JAZUQI010000309.1:0-6080 GCA_045605625.1 Clostridia bacterium | reverse complement strand
AGGGGCCAAAGCTCCGCATCCTCAATGGTCGCCTTACGCATTGCCATTCATAATGCTCCCTTTCGGATGATTCCTCCACCTCGCTTCATCCGCCACAGGCGGCGCTTCGGTTCCGTCACCTTCATGTGTAATCAGCAGGGGTGGCTTTGCCGCCCCGAGGGCCAAACCTGCCGCTGCCTGTGGCATATCAAGGCAGGTGAAGGCACAATGAGGCACAGCCAAATTGTGAGCAGGCGCCTATGGCGCTTCCTCTATCCATTTACGGCCGTAAAAATAGGGTTTGCAGCTTCTGCGAAGAGGCTGCAAACCCATTTTTACAGGAAATGTGATGCCCCGATTGAAAAACAGCTTTAGCTGTTTTTCAATCGCTGGGTGTTTAGCTCAGCAGCATCCGGTCATTGGCCAAGGCCTGGCCGCTGGCCTTGCCAAACAGCTGCAAAAGATATTCCACCGTCAGGCTTTTCTTTTCTTCGCCGGAAATATCCACCAGGATCTGCCCCTCGTGCATCATAATCAGCCGGTTGCCGTAGGTGATGGCATCCCGCATGTTGTGGGTGATCATCACGGTGGTCAGCTGATCCCTGCTGACGATCTTTTCCGTAGTAGCCAGCACTTTGGCCGCCGTTTTGGGGTCAAGCGCTGCGGTGTGTTCATCCAACAATAAAAGTTTGGGCTTTTGCAAGGCCGCCATCAGCAGCGTCAGGGCCTGGCGCTGGCCGCCGGAAAGCAGCCCCACCTTGGCCGTCAGCCTTTCTTCCAGGCCCAGATCCAGGGTTTTCAGTACTTTCTTGTATTCTTCCCTTTCCGCAGGGGTAATGCCCACTTTCAGGCCCCGGCGGCGGCCCCGGCGCTTGGCCAGGGCCAGGTTTTCCTCAATCTGCATGGTTCCGGCGGTGCCCATCATGGGATCCTGGAACACACGGCCAATGTAGGCGGCCCGCTTATGTTCCGGCAGTTTCGTAATGTTCACGCCGTCAATGATGATGCTGCCTTCATCCACCATCCAGGTACCGGCAATGGCGTTGAGTAGCGTGGATTTTCCGGCCCCGTTGCCGCCGATGATGGTAACGAAATCGCCATCGTTCAAAGTGAGGCTAACGTTTCGCAGGGCCTGCTTTTCGTTGATGGTGCCGGGGTTGAAGGTTTTGGAAATATTCTTTATTTCAAGCATGGTGCGCATCCCCCTTCTTTACCGGTTTCTGAAACCATTTGCTTTTCCAATAGGGCACGGACAGGAACAGGGCCACAATCACGGCGGATAACAGTTTCAGGTAATTGCTGTTGATGCCGCTCAGGCTGATCACCGCCTGAATCACCACATAGTACAAAATGGCGCCGATGGAAGTGGCCAGCAGTTTCAAGGCAAAGTTTTTGAACAGCTTCCCGAATACCACTTCGCCGATGATTACTGCCGCCAGGCCAATGACGATGGCCCCACGGCCCATGTTGATATCAGCAAAGCCCTGATACTGGGTAAGCAGTGCGCCGCTGAGGGCCACCAGGCCGTTGGAAATCATCAGGCCAATCACCTTGTTCCGGTTGGTGTTGATGCCCTGGGCCCGGGCCATATTGGGGTTCGCCCCGGTGGCACGCAGGCCGCAGCCCATTTCCGTGCCAAAGAACCAGTACAATACCGCAATGATTACGATGGTGCCGATGGCCACGGTGAAAATGGGGTGCATATAGAAGGGGCGCTTGCCCTTGGCCACATCCGTCAGATACCGCATGGAAACCAGCAATTGAAACTTGTTCACGTTCAGGGATTGGTTGGCCCGCATGCCCATGATGGCCAGGTTGCCGCTCCACAGGCCCAGCTGAGTCAATATCCCGGCCAGAATGGCAGGAATGCCGCACGCCGTATGGAGAACCCCTGTGACAAGCCCGGTGAGCATGCCGGCAATGAGGGCCACCAAAATGGCCAGCCACACATTGCATCCGCCCAGAATCAGCATCACGCACACGGCGCCGCCGGTGCAAAAACTGCCGTCCACAGTTAAATCGGCAATATCCAACAGCCGGTATGTAATATACAGGCCAATGGCCATAATGCCCCAGATCAGCCCTTGCGATACGGCACCGGGCAATGCATTCAACAAACTTGTCACAGGAATCCCTCCAGACTTATGTTACAAATAACGTTTTACTTATTCCATCACCAGGGCCACATAATCCGCAGGCACGGTCACTTCCAGGGCTTCGCAGATCACAGGGTTGTACATGGCCACGGGGTTAGGATAGTATTCCACCGGCATTTCGCCCACGTTGGCTTCGCCCTTGAGAATCCGGGCAGCCATCTTGCCGGTCACACGGCCCAGTTCATAATAATCAATGCTGAGGGTGGCCACGCCGCAGCCCTTGCAAGTGCTGGCTTCACCGGCCACGATGGGAATGCCGGCAGGCTGGCAGATGTTATCGAAAATGCCGGTGTTGTTGGCCACGGTGTTATCGGTGGGCACATAGATCACATCGGAATTGTTGCAGGCTTCCTGGGTAACGGCAGCAGCATCGTTGCTGTCAGAGAAGGGATAGAGAGTGGCTTCCAGGCCCTTGGCATCCAGATAAGCCTTCACGGTGTTCACCTGATACACGGAGTTATCTTCGGCGGAGCAGTAGATGATGCCGATTTTCTTGGCTTCCGGGAACAGGGTGAGAATCATTTCGGCTTGCTGGTCCAGGGGGGCCAGGTCAGAGGTGCCGGAAATGTTGCCGCCCACGCAGCCGTCCTTCAGTTCAATGCCCAGGGCCACGCCGTATTCGGTGATGGACGTGCCCAGAATCGGGATTTCATCGGTGGCAGCGGCGGCAGCCTGCAGGGCAGCGGTGGCATTGCCCAGAATCAGGTCCACTTCATTGTTCACAAAGGTGTTCACAATCTGGGCGCAGGTGTTGGCTTCACCGGCAGCATTCTGCAAATCAAACTTCACGTTTTCGGCGCCCAGTTCTTCCGTCAGGGCATCCATAAAGCCCTTGGTGGCGTAATCCAAGGCTTCGTGGGGGGCCAGCTGGCAAATGCCAACGGTGTAGGTGTTTTCTGCCATCACGGGCAGGGCGCACAGAACCATAACCAGGGCAAGAACGAGAGATACGAGCTTTTTCATTGTTTCTTCCTCCATGTAGAAAAAATTTATTTCAAACGGGCAAAAGCTCGATTGAAGTCAGGGAAAAATAAAAACGCCCACTGCCTTTCGGAATCCGAAAGAAAGAGGGCGTTGATTAAACGCGGTACCACCTCTGTTCGCCAAATGAAACATGCTTTTTCATTCAGCCTTCAGCAACCATCATTGCCTTTGGGGATAACGGCCCTTTCCGTCCCAGCCTACTTACGGAAAAAAATCTGTTTCAGCCAGGCGACTGTGGAGCAGAATTCACTGTTGACTTTCACTTCCTTGCACCAACCGGAAGCTCTCTGTAGAAAGCGGATAACAGCCACGTTACTCCGTCAACGTCTTTACGAGGTGCATTATAGTCCCATTGTATCCAATCGTCAAGCCCCCTTTTTGTTTTTTTCCTGTTTTTCAAAAACACCTGTTTTACCCATTCCAAACGCAAAAAACGCAGAAGAATCTCTCTTCTGCGCTTTGAATAGCGTCATATCAATAAATCACAGGCTGGTATTTTTCCGGCTCATTCTGCGCATCAGCAAAAGGCCAATCATCAGCCCGATGGGGAAAATGCAGCCAATGCGCATGCCCACCCGCAGGTTATCCCCTGCCGCCTGGGTGGCATAGCCCACCAGGCTGGGGCCGAATGCGCCGCCCAGATCCCCGGCCATGGCAAGCAGGGCAAACAGGGCCGTGCCGCCAAGGGGAATGCGGGCAGAGGTAATGCTGAGGGTGCCGGGCCACATGATGCCAACGGAAAAGCCGCAGGCAATGCAGCCAATCAAGCCCCATACCGGGTTTGCCGTCATGGAGGCCAGCACATAGCACAACAGGCACAGGCCGCCGCTGCCCAGCATATACACCGTCAAATCCACTTTCTCTCCATATTTGCCGTAAAACACCCGGCTGATGCCCATGGTGATGGCAAACATGCAGGGGCCGGCCAGGTCGCCCCAGGTTTTGGTAAGGCCCAGGGCAGATTCCGCATAGGCAGAGGCCCATTGGGCCATGGCCAGTTCCGAGGCACCGGCGCACATCATCAAAACCACCGCCACCCAGAAAAGGGAGGTTTTGCCAAGCTGCTTGATGGTCATGCCCTTGCCCTCTTCCACCAGATGCTCAATGGGGCAAGTAGCAAAGTTATACACATTGGCAAGGGGCACCAGGGCCCAGATGCAGGCCACCCATTTCCAGTTTTCAATACCGAATACAGCAAAGAACACCGTGGACAAAAGCACAACCCCCACCGAACCCCAGCAATAGAAGGAGTGCAAAAGGCTCATCACCTTTTCCTTATGGTCAAAGGGGCAGGCTTCCACAATGGGGCTGCACAAAACTTCAATCAGGCCGCTGCCGATGGCGTAAATGATGACGCACAGAATGACGCCCACGAAAGGATCCGGCATCAGATCCGGCAAAACGGCCAGGCCCATCAGCCCAGCCCCGGCCAGCACCTGGGAGGCCACAATGGCCTTGCGATAGCCGATCTTATCCACATACCGGGCACAGATGGCGTCCACAATCAGCTGGGTGATGAAAAAGGCCGAGGGAATCAGGGCAATCTGGCCCAGGGAAATCTGGTAATCCTCATGAAAGGTGAGAAACAAAAGGGGCGCAAAATTGGCCGTAATGGCCTGGGTGATAAAGCCCAGATAGCTGGCCAGCAGCGTTTTGCGATAGTTCTTCTGCACGGATGCATCCTCCTTGGTACAAGAAAAATTCCTCCCCTATCATACCCTGTTTTCCTCCAAAAGTCCAACGGAATTCATGCATTTCTGCTTTCTTTTTCGTTGGTTTTTGTGCTATAATGATGGCAAATAAAACGTTCATCCTTCAAGGAGGTTTTTGTATGGAAAACCGTCCCGTACTTTCTCCCGTTTCCCGGGAAAATTTTCCGGATAACCCTTCCCTGCCTGAAGGGGCTGTCTCCGTCCAATGGCAGGATTCTTTTGGTTTCGGCGTGGCCTTTAAGCCCGGCATCGTTTACGCCACCCGGGAAGATATGCCCCTGCATATTCATTACCTCACGCCCCGGAACGGCCGGGCCGATAACCCCCTCATCGTCTTCGTGCAGGGCAGCGCCTGGTTCAAGCAGGATCTGTTCATTCACCTGCCGGAGATGGTACGCATGTGCCAGAAAGGCTATTGCGTGGCGCTGGTGGAATACCTCCCTTCCACCACGGCCCCTTTCCCGGCCCAGGCGGAGGATGTGAAAACGGCCCTTCGCTTTTTGCGCTGCCGCCCGGATTATTTCCATTTCGATTCAGGCCGTGTGGCTCTGTGGGGGGATTCCAGCGGCGCCCATACCGCCCTGATGGCTGGGTTCACCGGGGATAATTCCCCCAATCACCCCGATGATGCAGCGCAAACGGCAGCGGTTCGCTGTATTGTGGATTGGTATGGCCCCACCGTAATCAGCGAAATGGCTTATGAGCCCAGCGCCTGCGGCCATACGGAGGCAGACAGCCCGGAAGGTTGGCTGATTGGCCATCTGCCGGTATTGGAGCATCCGGATTTGGCAGCAGCCACCGTTCCCCAAGCCTATCTGCAAAAGGATGTGCCCACGCCGCCGGTGCTGATTATGCACGGCAGCCGGGACACCACCGTGAATTTCCAGCAAAGCGTGCATCTGTATGAAGCGCTGAAGGGGCTTGGCAAGGAAGCGGAGTTCATCAAGCTGGAAGGGGCGGATCATGGCTACAACGGCTTTGCCTGCGAAGCGGCCCTGGATGCCGTGGATGCCTTCCTGAAAAAACATCTATAAAGAAATATGCCTGTGCAAACTTATTGCACAGGCTTTGTTTTCAGATCAGTATTCCTTCACAATGATCCACTTCGTGCTGAATGATCTGGGCGGAAAAACCGGTGAAGGTTTTGATGCGCACCTGAAATGCCGTGGTATACCAGCGCACCTTGATGCTTTGGTATCGCTTGCATTTCCGTGGGCCGCCAAGCAAGGAAAGGCACCCTTCCTCTGTT
>JAZUQI010000308.1:0-1666 GCA_045605625.1 Clostridia bacterium | reverse complement strand
GAAATTTCCCGGGTGATATGGCCGGTGGAGTCCTTCTGCACCAGCCTCTCCCCCTGCCGGTCTTTCAGGTTGGCGGTAAGCCAGTTTTCCATGCTGGCTTCCACGCCGTCCAGGCCGATATGGTCGTTAAGGGCATAGCCGGCCGGCTGCAGTTCGTTGTAATACCTAGTGGCATTCTGGATTTTGCCGGTATAGCCAATGATGTTGGAGGCCAGGGAACCATTGGGGTACACCCGCTTTTCCCCGATGGCCACGCCCACCCAATCCATACTCATGCTGCGGCCTTCAATTTCGCTGACGGCCTCGTAAGGCACATCCTCCGCAATGGCAATGGGCACGGAGTTGAAGGCGTTATCCTGCATGGTGGTGTTGATGGCCATGATTTTCATCAGCTTTTCTTCGCTGAGCTCATAGTATTCCACGCATTTGTTCTGATTGGGGGAATCCGCATCGGGCACGATGGAAGCGCCGTTTTTATCCAGCTGCAGGGCGTATTTGCCGCCCCCCAGATCCGTAAAGCCATAGCGCTTGCGAAGGCGGGTGAAGCATTCTTCGGCGGAATAGGCGTTGCTTACGGTAAAGTAATTATTGCGGTAGAAGGATTCCTGGCGCTTATTCCAGGCGCTTTCGGAAATGCCTTCCCCAAAGGCAAATTCCCATTGGTTGGTATCCGCATTGCGGCGGATGGGGCAGGAAACGGAAATATCGCTGCCGTAGCGCTCCAGAATATCCAAGGTTTCCAGCAGCATTTTGGTGGGGTAATCCCAGTCGTTTTCTTCACGGTAAAAGGTTACGTTATAAATTTTTTCGCTCTTGGCCAGCACCACGGAATTGCGGTCCGTAATCATGCCGCGGCTGCCCTTGATGGCAATGCTTTTCACGGCGCTGGCGCCGGTCACCTGGGCGTGCTGGGCCCCTTCCACGATTTGCAGCTGATAAATGCCGTATACCAGCACGGCAAAGGCAATCATCACCAGCGTGGCAAACAGCAGGAAACGGAAGTTCATCTGCTTCACGTCCTGCCGAATATCTTTTCTTTTTTTGCTTTCATCCATGGTTATTCCCAGTCACCTTCTTCCGGGTAGATATCGTAATCATCCGTCAGGGGCAAGGGCGCATCGTCTTCATCCGCTTCTTCGTCCCCGTCCATGGTATCTTCATCATCGGAAGTATCTTGGTTTTTCAAAGGCTGTTCGTCTTCGTCCTCTTCTGTTTTCTTCTTTTTCGGCCGGTGATACATGCCAAGGAACCACCGCAGGGGCAGCATCAGGGCCAGGGTGAGGCAGCCGGTGTAGATCACGCCGGATACTACCCGGCTGATATGCACCATGCCAATTTCCACGCCGATCAAGTACATATAGATGCACATTACGATGTGCCAGATAAGGTCCATCATCACGGCGCACAGGGGAATGCGCATCAGGGCCGGCATTTCCTTTTGCCGCAGGCGGCTGAAGAGGGATTTGCCGGAATTGGAGGTGATGCGCTTTTCACGCTGCCTGTCACTCAGATCCGCAAACACCTGGGCGCAGATCATGGTGATGACAGGGTAAGCCAGCACATACATGGCCGGCACATTGCTGAGCATGCTTTCCATCAGAATGCCAATGATGCAGCTGGCGCAGAAGGCATATTTTTTCCCCAGCGATACCACAAACACAGCCAG
>JAZUQI010000307.1:0-5103 GCA_045605625.1 Clostridia bacterium | reverse complement strand
GGGTATGCCGCCGTTTTGCGGGGCGAAAACCTGGATGATCTGCACATTCACGATGCAGGCGAAGCTGGTGCCGCTGCCGTTGAATTTGTGGACGATCATGACAGCATGGAAGAAATCGTGTTCGCCTACTGCACCGAGTTTTTGATCCAGAACCTGAAGGAAGATAAAAAGGACGAAGATATCGATCATTTCCGTCGTCAGCTGAACCGCATCGGCGATTGCGTGCTGGTGGTGGGGGATCTTTCCCTTGTGAAAGTGCATGTGCACACCAATGACCCCGGCAAGGCCCTGCAATACGGCCTGAACCTGGGCGAACTGGTGAACTTGAAAATCGAAAACATGGTGGAACAGCGCCGGGAAAACCTTCGCAAGAAGGCTGCTGCCGCCGCTAAGGAACCGCCGAAAGCCTATGGCATGGTGAGTGTTTCCCTGGGCGAAGGCTTTTCCAACATCCTCAAGGATCTGGGTGTGGATGGCATCGTGGAAGGCGGGCAGACCATGAACCCCTCCATCGAAGATTTGCAAAAGGCCATCGATGCCGTGAATGCGGAAACCATTTTCGTTTTCCCCAATAACGGCAACATCATCCTGGCGGCCCAGCAGGCGGCCAAGCTTTCCAAGAAGAACGTGCAGGTGCTGCCCACCAAGAACGTGGCCATGGGCATTGCCGCTGCCGTTGCCTTCCAGCCCGAACTTTCCGCCGAAGAAAACGCTGCCCGGATGGACGAAGCCGCCCAGAAGGTGCGCACCGGCATGATTACCTATGCCGTGCGGGACAGCGAATTTGAAGATATGCACATCAACGAAGGGGATATCATCGGCCTGTCCAACGGCAAAGTGACCTTCAAGGCCGATAACACCCGGGAAGTGGCCCTGGCCCTGATGAAGGATATCGTTACCGAAGATGACGGTCTGATTACCGTTTACTATGGCGCCGATACCACCGAAGAAGATGCCCAGGCCCTGGCGGATGAAATTGAAAGCATCTACGAAGATTGCGATGTGGAAGTGCATTCCGGCGGCCAGCCCCTGTACTACTACCTGATCAGCGTGGAATAAGCAAAAATTACATCATTTCTGAAAAAACGGCTCAAAAGTAACCGAAAATGGTTACATATTGGCCGTTTTTTCGTTTTTCATGTAACTTTTCCTTTCGATGGGCTTTTTTTGCCGACGAAAAAATTTTTTTATTCATGGCAGGAAAGGGCAGGGGATGCGTCGAAATATAGATATACAAAAGCGAGAGAGAAAAATATGGCCGGGAGGTTCCCGGCGATCATAATGCGAAAGGAGAATCGCCATGAAAACCACCATTAACGCAAAGAACATGGTAGTCACCCCCGGAATCACCAACCGCATCCTGAAGAAAACCTCCACCATGGAACGTTATTTGAAACCCGATACGGAGATGTTTGTTCGCCTGCGCAAAGAACGGGAAGAACGCATCTGCGAAATCACGGTGCCCATGAACGGCGTCACGCTGCGGGCCGAATCCGCCAGCAAGGATAATTTGTTCATGGCCATTGATAAGTGCCTGGCCAAGATTGAACGGCAAATTCTGCGTCACCGCACCAAGCTGGAAAAGCGGCTGCGGGAAGATGCCTATCAGGAAGAAGTACCCGAATTTATCGAAGATCCCCAGGTGTATGGCATGGGCGAGCGCAAGATCGTCCGCACGAAAACCTTCCCCGTGCGCCCCATGGCTGTGGAAGATGCCATTTTGCAGATGGAACTGCTGGGCCATTCCTTCTTCGTCTTTGTGGATATTGAAACGGAACGCACCAATGTGCTGTACCTGCGCAAGGATGGCAACCTGGGCCTGATGGTGCCGGAAGCCTGATGATTTGTTCGGCGAAAGCCGCCTGAAGATGGAATGCACCGCAGCCTGGCTGCGTTTCCCATAACGGGTTTTTATAAAACAAAACATTATCTTCTTTCCCTTTTTCCCCGGGGCCGCAGGTGCGGCCCCATTTAATTAAGAATTAAGAATTCGGAATGAAGAATTAAGTGTTATGAGTGCTGTTAAATGAAGGTGCTTGTAAACTTTTTTCGTTTGGGAGAAAATAAGTCTTTTGTGTTTTGCATTTCTGTGGTATACTGTATCTGTATTTGAATTTTTTCGGCAAAAGGGGCCATTTCCCGTGCCGTTGAAGGAGGATAAAGTGGCGAAACATAAAAAACGCAGAAGTCGTTATAACAAGCAGGATGTGCGTTTGCCGCTGCTGATTATTCTGCTGGCTGTTTTGTTTGTGTTTATCATCATCAGCCCCAAGGAGCAAACCATCAAGGCCCTGAACGTTACCTCCACCGGTGTGGTTTCCACCCATGCCGGCCTTCGCATCAGCGAAGTGATGTCCGATAACGTCAGCGCCTACCCGGATGAACTGGGCAAGTTCGGGGACTGGATTGAAGTGGAAAACACGCTGGATACCCCCATGAACCTCAAGGGCGTGGGTTTGTCGGACCGCAGCGACCGCATCATTTTCCTTTTCCCGGATATCACGCTGGATGCCCATGGCCGCATTTGCGTGTTTGCGGATGATGTGAACCGGGATGTGCCGGGGAACGTGCTGCATGCCAAGTTCAAGCTTTCTTCCCTGGGGGAAGCGGTGTATCTGTTTGATATGAACGGCGTGGCCATTGACCATGTGGATGTGCCCACCCTGAACACCGATGAAAGCTATGCCCTGATGGATCACGGCTCTTTCGACAGAACCTATGAATATTCCCCGGATTATCCCAACGGGGAAAACGGCCATCTGGCGTATCTGGCCAATTATGATTTTAACGACGGCCTGCTGATGATTAACGAAGTGATGCCCTCCCCCCGTTCCGGCATCCGGGATGAGGATGATGAGCTGAGCGACTGGGTGGAGCTTTATAACCTGAGTGACGAAGATATTCCCCTGGGGAATATGGCCCTCAGCGATGACCCCACCAAGCCCATCAAATGGATTTTCCCCCAGAATGCGGTGATTCCCGCCGGCGGATACTATCTGGTGTTCTGCTCCGGCAAGGATAAGGTGGAAGTGAACACCGCCTATCCCCACACCAATTTCTCCATCAACAACCAGGAAGAAACGCTGGTGCTTTCCACCCTCACCGGGGAACAGATGGACCGGGTGACGGTGAAAAACCTGGAAAAGGATACCAGCTATGGCCGCAGAACCGATGACCTGGGCCAGTGGACGGTGTACACCCTGGCCACCCCCGGCGCCCCCAATAATGATTACGGCCAGGCCCGGGCGGATCAATACCTGCGGGGCACCAATTATTCCGGCGTGTATGTGACGGAAGTGCTGGCATCGGCGGCGCAAATTACCCCTTTTTCTGATCTGGAAGCCTGCGATTATGTAGAAATCTACAATAGCTCCACCCAAACCTTGGATCTTTCCGGCTGGGGATTGAGTGATAATATCGGCTGGCCCTTGAAATGGACGTTTCCGCAGGGGACGTCCATTTTTCCAGGGGAATATAAGGTGATTATGCTGGATGGCTCAGAGAACGCCGGTACCGATGCCAACAGGCTGCATGCTTCTTTCAGCCTCACCCGCTCCGGCGGCGAAACCCTCACCTTTTCGGATGCCACCGGCCGGATACTGGATAAATTGTATCTGCCGGAAATTCCCACCGACGTATCCTACGGCAGAACCACAGGGGGAAACGGCTTTTTTTATTACGATGCCCCCACCCCCGGCAAGGAAAACGGCCACGGCTTCAGCGGCTTTTCCCAAAAGCCCCAGTTTGATACCCCCAGCGGCCTGTACAGCGGCACCATCAGCGTGAACATCAATGTGCCAAACGGCACCACCGTGCGCTATACCCTGGATGGCTCCATCCCCACCATTGATAACGGCATCCTCTATATGCCCGGCAATGCGGATATGACCAATTTCTCCAACACCAAGGTGATTCGTGCCCGGGCCTTTGAGCCGGGGAAGCAGCCCTCCGATACCGTGACGGTGAGCTACATCATGAACACCTACCACGCCATGGATGTGGTTTCCCTCATCTGTGAGCCCCATGAACTGTGGGATACCCTCACCGGCCTGCTTTCCGAAGCGCCGGACCCGAAATTTTATGACCCCGGGCAGGAGCAGGTGGTGGATAAAACGGAAATACCCTTTGAAACGCCGGTGTACCGCAACTGGGGCAAAATCGACCGGCCCGGTTATGTGGAATTTTTTCACCATGAAAACGGAGAAGCGTATATCTCCCAGGGCGTCAAGATGGACCTGATGGGGGACTACAGCCTGGATATGCCCCAGAAATCCTTCAAGGTTCGGGCCCAGGCGGCCTACGGCGAAAAATTCTTCAATTATCCCCTGTTTGATAACAGGGAGTACACCTACTATAAATCCTTCGCCCTGCGCAATTCCGGCAACGATAACGTGTGGACCAGGGTGGCCGACGCCGTGCAAACCAGCCTGGTGGATAAATACCTGAACCAGGATGTGCTGATCACCCTGGACTGGCGGCCAGTGGCGGTGTACTTGAACGGCCAGTACTGGGGCCATTACAACCTCCGGGAACGGAAAGACCGATTCTCCATCGCCCAGTTTGAAGGGGTGGACCTGGAAGATACGCAAACCCTGGAAAACATCACCATTCTCCGGGCCGGCTGGAAAGTGGTGCAGGGCAGCAACAAGGAATACCGGGATATGCTGAAAGTGATTGAAAAGCTGTCCCCCAACACCAATCCGGCGGATCTGCAATACCTGTATGACCATATCGATATCGATAACTACATCGAATGGTATGCCATCAAAATGTTCTTCGGGGATTCGGACCCCGGTAACATCATGTTCTACAAAATGCCCGGGGAGGGCAGCAAGTGGAAGTGCCTGTTGTTTGACATGGACTATGGCCTGTTCAAATCCGGGTTTGAAAGCCCCCGGTCGTACCTGAAAACCACCGGTATGGGCCAGCAGAACATCAACAACACCATCTTCCGCAAGATGATTGAATCCGACGTGATCCGGGATCAGTTCTTAACCCGGCTGGGCGTCATCTTCCAAACCCTCACCACCGAAGTGATGCAAAAGGAACTGGATGAGGCCACCGCCCGGATTTACCCCGAACTGAAACGGCACTATGCCCGTT
>JAZUQI010000306.1:0-7901 GCA_045605625.1 Clostridia bacterium | reverse complement strand
GGGGGGGGCTATGTTATTGCCGCCTGCCGGATGCCCGGGGCATCCGGGGAAAATGGAGGAAAAAGAAGCGTAGGGGGAGGTTTTGTGGGGCGTTGCCCCACGCCCCAGCAGGGGCATTGCCCCTGCACCCTTTTCCGGATGGAGTTCCGTATATTTTCAAAAGCGCCTTTCCCGGTGCATGGAAGGGGATATATACGGCGTGATCCACGGGCTGGGCGGCGTTCCGCCGCCTGCCGGATGCCAGGGGCACCCGGGGAAAACAGAAAAGGGCGCAGGTGTGAAAGTAAACTTTCACCGCTGCGCCTTTTCTTGTTTTCATTTTGCCCGTGGAATGATCGTTTCGTTCCTCTCTGCCTCATGCGGAAAAACGCTGGTTGATAACATCCCTTCTTCGCAAAATGGGTGCAGGGAGGAACTCCCTGCCGCAGGGTTTCAGGGGCCGCGCAGGCCCCTGGTGGGCAGATCCACCATACACATACTTACCTCTGCGTGGAACAAAAAAGGAAGAGCCAACGCCCTTCCTTTGCATAGCCTGTTTACGCCATCAGTTCCTTGGCCAGCTGCTTTACCTGCGCCCGGCTTTCGTCGTTCAGGGCGGACTGGATGCGCACGGTGGTATCGGCGAAGGAAAGGTTTTTGCTGTTTTCCAGCATGCCTTTCATGATGCGGGCGGCCATGGGCGCCCAGCTGCCGTTTTCCACAAGGCCAATTTTGCGGCCCTGGAAGCCCCTTTCCGTCAGGTGATGAAGGAAGGAGCGCATGAAGGGGAAGATATCGCCGTTATAGGTGGTGGTGCACAGCACCAGCTTATCATAGCGGAAGGCATCTTCCACGGCCTCGTGCATATCGCACCGGGCCAGGTCATTGAGCACCACTTTTTTGCAGCCAAGGGCCTTCAGTTCATCCAAAAGCATTTGGGCGGCCTGCATGGTGTGGCCGTAGACGGAGGTGCAGGCGATTACCACGCCTTCTTCTTCCGCTTCCCAGCGGGACCACAGGTCATACAGCCGGAAATATTCATCCAGCGGCTGCTTCAGCACGGGGCCGTGGAGGGCGCAGATGATTTGAATATCCAGCCCGGCGGCCTTTTTCAGCACCTGCTGCACCTGAGCACCATACTTGCCCACAATGCCGAAATAATACCGGCGTGCTTCGCAGGCCCAGTCTTCTTCCACGTCCAGCGCACCGAACTTGCCAAACGCATCGGCGGAGAACAGCACCTTATCCGCATCATCATAGCTCATCATCACTTCGGGCCAGTGCACCATGGGGGCCAGCACGAAATGCAGGGTGTGGCGGCCAAGGGGCAGGGTATCCCCTTCCTTTACCACAAGGCGGCGGTCTTCATATTCCTTGCCGAAAAAGCTTTTCAGCATGGGGAAAGCCCGGGCGGAGGCCACCACCTGAGCGGTGGGATAGGTTTCCAGGAACCGGGCCACATTGGCGGAATGATCCGGCTCCATGTGATGCACCACCAGGTAATTCGGCGTTTTGCCCTGCAAAACCTGCTCCACTTTTTCCAGCCAGGCATCCCCGAAATGCTGGTCCACCGCATCCATAACGGCAATTTTTTCATCCAGAATTACGTAGGAATTATAGGCCATGCCGTTGGGCACGGTGTACTGGCCTTCGAACAGGTCAATTTGATGGTCATTCACGCCAACGTAGAATATATCCTTGGTGATGCTCATGGTGTATATCTCCTTAAAGTGTATTTGTTATGCTTCGCTGAACTGATCCTTGCCGGCGCCGCACAGGGGGCATTCAAAATCTTCGGGCAAATCTTCAAATTTGGTGCCGGGGGCAATACCGGCTTCGGGGTAACCCACCGCTTCATCATATTCCCAGCCGCACAGATCGCATACATACTTCATATAAATCGCACCTCGTTTCATTTTTTTGAAAGGCCCATTGGCCTTATGTTTACAGTATACCGCAAAGGAAGGTGTTTGAAACAGGTACCTTTATTTTTTTTACAGCGCCCGGGCAGAAAGGGAGGGAAGCAGAGAAAGGGTGGCTTCCCGGGTGCAAAGCAGGGTGCCGGGCCGCTGAATGGATGCCCCGGCAGCGGCGGAGGCAAAGCAAAGGGCATGGGGCAGGCTGTCCCCCCGGTGCAGGGCAAGAAGCAATGCCCCCAGCATACTATCCCCGGCCCCTTGGGTGCCCAGCACCGGCACATCCGCCGCCGGGCAGAAAAAGGCCTGGTCTTTGGTGGAAAGCAGGGCGCCGTCCGGCCCAAGGGAGAGGCAAATCATCTCCACGCCCTTTTCATGAAGGCGCTGGCATTCTTTTCGCAGGGCCGGCAGGGAGGTATCCTTTGCCCCCGTCAGGGCCAGAAATTCCGGCAGGTTGGGCTTGATGAGGGAAGGGCCTTCTTTCAGGGCGGCTTCCATGGCCTCCCCATCGCAATCCACCGCCACAAAGCAGCCCTTTTCCTTCAGGGCTTTGAGCAGCGTGGCATACAATTCTTTGGGGGCGCCGTTTGGCAGGCTGCCGGAAAGGGAAACGAAAGTGGTTGCATCGCACCGGGCCAGCAGGGTTTCCTGCATTTTATCCAGCAGGGCGGCCTCGTGGACGGGGCCTTTTTCATTGATTTCCACCGTGCGTCCCTTTTCCGTTTCCCGGATTTTCAGGTTCACCCGAAGGCTTCCCGGAACGGGCAGCAAAAGGCAGGGCACCCCTTCCTTTTCCATGGCGGAGGAAACGGGATTTCCGTCGTAATCAAAGCCCACCAGGGTGCCGTCTCCGTGAAGGGCATGGATCACCCGGGCCACGTTCACGCCCTTGCCCCCCACATCGGTGCGCTCAAGCGTGACCCGATTGGGGTTATCAAAATCCATATATGGAATGGATAAGGTTTTATCCACACAGGGGTTTAAGGAAAGTGCATAGATCATGGGGGATCGCCTCCTATCTATTATGATAACATTTTTTCGGAAAAGACGCAACGAAACTTGGTTTCAAAATTGTATTCCGGCTATGGACTGATTGATTTTCTCAGGCGCTTGTTCTATAATAAAATAGGAAATGAATATCCATTTTACTGTGAGAAAAGAAGGGAAGCGCCTATGAAAATCCGTTTGGAGCATTTGACCAAGAAATTCCCCAATCGCAATAAAAAGCACGGCGAATTTGTGATTGCCGTGAATGATTTTGATTTTGAAATTCCCGACGGCAAGCTGGTGGGGCTGCTGGGGCCCTCCGGCTGCGGCAAAAGCACCACGCTGAATTTGATTTCCGGGCTGGAAGCGCCCACGGAAGGCAAAATCTATTTCGGTGATGATGACGTGACCAAATTGCCCCCGGAAAACCGGGGCGTGGGGCTGGTGTTCCAGAACTATGCCCTGTACCCCCACCTGACGGTGGAGCAGAACATTATGTTCCCCTTGCAGAACCTGAAGGGGGATAAAAAGCTTTCCAGGGATGAAATGAAAAAGCGGGCTCTGGAAGCGGCCAAACTGGTGCAGATTGACGGGCTGATGGAGCGCAAGCCCTCCGAGCTTTCCGGCGGCCAGCAGCAGCGTGTGGCCATTGCCCGGGCGCTGGTGAAAATGCCAAGGGTTTTGCTTCTGGACGAACCTCTTTCCAACCTGGACGCAAGGCTGCGGCTGCAAACCCGGGAGGAAATCCGCCGCATTCAGCAGGAAACCAAAATCACCACCATTTTCGTCACCCATGACCAGGATGAAGCCATGTCCATTTCCGACCAGATCGTGGTGATGAAGGACGGGGTGGTGCACCAGATTGGCAAGCCCCAGGAGGTGTACGACCATCCCACGAACCTGTTTGTGGCCACTTTCCTGGGTACGCCTTCCATTAACGTGTTCCGGGGCCGGGTGCAGAATGAAAAATTGTATATCGGTGAAGAAGCGGTGCTGGATGTGCCGGGCATTGAAAACCGGAAAGTGATTGCCGCCATCCGGCCGGAAGGGTTCTTATTGGATCAAAACGGCCCCTTCACCCTGAACCTTTCCCGGGTGGAAGTGATGGGCCGGGATACGTCCGTGGTGTGCAGCCACAAGGAAGCCGTCAGCGAAACCCTGCGGGCCATCGTGCGCACGGACAGCGTGGTGGATACGGACAGCGATACCGTGAAATTCACCTTGCTTCCCATGAAAGTGCATCTGTTTGACCCCGAAACGGAAGAGGATTTGCCCTTCCGTGCGGAATAAGGAGAAAAACCTATGCTGAAGAAAAACCTGAAAGCCTGGCTGTATCTTTTGCCGGCCATCCTGTTCCTGGGGGTATTCATGGTGTACCCGCTGGTGGATGTGTTTGTGTATTCGCTGGAGGAAGGGTATAATTCCGTATCCCAAAGCTATCAGGGCGTGGGGCTGTATAACTACCAGAAAGTATTGCGGGACCCGGACTTTTTGCAGGCCCTGAAAAACACGGTGCTGCTGGTGGCAATTACGGTGCCCCTTTCCACCATTCTGGCCCTGTTCATTTCCCTTGGCCTCAACAGCATCAAGCCCCTGCGCAACCTTTACCAGACGGTGTACTTCCTGCCCTATGTGACCAATACCCTGGCGGTGGGCCTTGTGTTCATGGTGTTGTTCAAAAAAACGCCTTATTCGGATGGGCTTGTGAACCTGCTCATCCACATGTTCGGCGGCCAAACCGTGGATTTCATTGACGGGCCTTACTGGGCGAAGATGTTTGTGATGTGCTTTTACACCATCTGGGTGGTGCTGCCCTTCAAGGTGCTGATTTTAACCAGCGCCCTGGCCTCCGTGGATGAAACCTACTATAAAGCCGCACGGATTGACGGCACCTCCAAGCGCCGCATCTTCCTTCGCATCACCCTGCCCATGATTTCCCCCATGATTTTCTATCTGGTGATCACCGGTTTCATTGGGGCCTTCAAGGCTTACAGCGATGCGGTGGCCCTCTTCGGTACGGATCTGAACGCCGCCGGGATGAACACCATCGTGGGCTATGTGTACGATAAATTGTACAGCGACGGGGGCGGCTATCCCTCCTATGCTTCGGCAGCGGCGCTGATTTTGTTTGCCATTGTGCTCACCATCACCTGCATCAATTTGCTCATCAGCAAAAAGAAAGTGCATTACTGAGGGGAGGGACGCCTGATGCAAAAGAACATGGATTATGAAAAAATTGAACGCCGGGCGGCCCTGCGAAACCGCCTTGGCAAAACCGGCACCTACCTGATGCTCACCCTCTGGGCGCTGATTGTGCTGTTTCCCTTCTACTGGATGCTGCTCACTTCGGTGAAAAGCTATGCTTCCTACAATGCGGAATACATTCCCTCCTTTTTTACGCTGAACCCCACCTTTGAAAACTATCGGGAGGCCTTCACCGCCGTGCCCCTTGGCCGGTATTTCACCAACACGCTGATTTTCACCCTGGTGACCACCGCCATCATGCTGGTGGTGATCGTGCTGGCGGCTTTTGCCTTTGCCCGGCTGGATTTCAAGGGGAAGAACCTGCTGTTTACCCTGTTCCTGTCCCTGATGATGATTCCCACGGAACTGGTGGTGATCACCAATTTCCAGACCATCACCAACCTGAACCTGCGCAATTCCTTCCCCGGGCTGATTTTGCCCTCCGTCACATCGGTGTTTTACATTTACCTGCTGAAGGAAAATTTCGAGCAGATACCGGATGAACTGTATAAGGCGGCCCAGGTGGACGGCACCAGCGATTTGAAATACCTGTTGAAAGTGATGATTCCCATCAGCCAGCCCACCATCGTGACCATCACCATCCTGAAAGTGATTGAATGCTGGAATTCCTATGTGTGGCCCCGGCTGATTACCGATGACCCCCATTTCTTCCTGGTGTCCAACGGCATTCAGGAAATCCGGGAAAGCGGCTTTGGCCGGGAAAATATTCCGGCCATGATGGCGGCGGTTGTGGTGATTTCGGTGCCGCTGATTGTGCTGTTTCTCATTTTCCGGAACAAGGTAATGGAAGGCGTTTCGAGAGGGGGAACCAAGGGATGAAGAAAAAAACAGGGCTTTTCGCTCTTCTTTTGCTTGTGTGCCTTATGCTTTCCGGGTGCCACGGCAAAAACGCCTCTTCCGCCTTTGTGCTGCCGGATAGGTTTGATACCGATAGAACCTATGAAATTTCCTTCTGGGCCAAGAACGATACCAATATGACCCAGGTGCAAATTTACAAGGACGCCATTGCCGGGTTTGAGGCGGCCTACCCCAATGTGAAGGTGAACCTTAGGCTGTACACCGATTACGGGCGGATTTATAACGATGTAATCACCAATATTGCCACAAATACCACCCCCAACGTGTGCATCACCTACCCGGACCATATTGCCACCTACTTAAACGGCGGCACCAACACCGTCATTCCCCTGACGGATATTCTGACGGATGCAAAATACGGCCTTGGGGGCAGCGAAGTGCGTTTCGACGGCCCCACGGCGGAGGAAGTGGTGCCCAAATTCCTGTCCGAATGCCGGATCGGCAGCGATACCTACGCCCTGCCCTTCATGCGCTCCACAGAAGCGGTGTATGTGAACAAAACCTTTGTGGAAAAACTGGGCTACACCCTGCCCGAAACCCTCACCTGGGATTTTGTCTGGGAAGTATCCGAAGCCGCCATGGCCAAGGATAACGATGGGAATTACAAGGTGAATGGCCAGAAGGTGATGATTCCCTTCCTGTATAAATCCACGGATAATATGATGATCCAGTGGGTGAATCAGAAGGGCAGCGGTTTTTCCACCGGAAACGGGGAAATTCTGGTGTTCAACGAGGCCACCCGTTCCTTCCTGAACGAAATTGCCCCCCATGCCCAGTCCGGCGCCTTTTCCACCTTTAAGATTTCCAGCTACCCGGCCAATTTCCTAAACGCCGGCCAATGCATCTTTGCGGTGGATTCCACCGCCGGCGCCACCTGGATGGGCAGCCATGCGCCGCTGATTGATATTGCGGAAGAAAACCTGGTGGAATTTGAAACCAAGGTGATGCTCATTCCCCAATTGAACCCGGAAAAGCCCAGCATGATTTCCCAGGGCCCTTCCGTGTGCATCTTTAATAAGGAAGATCCTCAGGAAGTATTGGCCAGCTGGCTGTTCATGCAATACCTGCTTACCAACGACGTGCAAATTGCCTACGCCCAGACGGAAGGCTATGTGCCGGTCACGCTGAAGGCCCAGCAAAGCGATGTGTATCAGGATTATCTTTCCCGCAGCGGCGAAGATAACCAGCTGTATTACGATATTAAGCTGGATGCCTCCAAACTGCTCATTGAACAGACGGAAAACACCTTCGTCACCCCGGTGTTCAGCGGCTCTGCTTCCTTGAGGGACGCTGCCGGGCAGATGATTGAGGAAGTAACCAAGGCAACAAGGCGCAGGAAAACCGTGGATGATGCGTTCCTTAATGATCTTTTTGCCAGCATGCAAAGCCGCTATAACCTGAATGAAACCGGGGCCGCCGTGGAAGAAGAGGAACTGGGGCCCCTGCCCGGGGAATCAAGAACCCTGCTTATCACGCTGGTTGTGGTGTGGGCCCTGATGGGGGCGTATGTACTGGCTGTTTCCATAAAAAGAAAACACACAAAATAAAGTGGAATGGTTGAAAGTCGCCGAAAATCATGTTATACTGTTCCAGTGCGTTTTTCGCACGATTAAAAAATGAAGTGAGGAAACTGTAAATGAAAAAGTTCACCCGTTTCTTTGCACTGATGATCATGGCCGTGATGGTGCTGGGCCTGGCCGGCTGCGCCAAGGATCCCAAAGTGGAAGCCACCGCCACGCCTGAACCTGTTGTGGTGACGGAAGCCCCCACGGCTGCCCCCACGGCCGAACCCACCGCCGGACCCACTGCGGAACCCACGGCTGAGCCCACTGCCGAACCTACCGCCGAACCCACTGCGGAACCCACGGCTGAGCCCACCGCCGAACCCACTGCGGA
>JAZUQI010000305.1:0-2797 GCA_045605625.1 Clostridia bacterium | reverse complement strand
TGCCCCTGCAGGTGGAAGCATGGGAGCTGCACCAGTACATCGGCGTGGCCTATGTGCCCCAGTTTTTCGATGCCGCTGTAGGCTCCCATTCGGATTTTTCCTTCATCAATCTTCTGCCCTACCCCATTCAGCTGCAGGCCTTGCCCCAGGATGGGGCGCTGACGGTGCTGCTGCTTCGGGCGGAATAAAAAAAGAGGAAAGGCAACCCTTCCCCCTTCCGGATCGCAGTATGGCTGGTTTTCTTTTCCCATGTCTTGAGGATTACAAATTTGACCGTTTTTTTCATAACAAAAAAGGTTTCAGGGAATAACCCCTGAAACCTTTTTTATGGTTTGCAGAAAAATCAATAGGTTTCCTGCAGTTCGATGTTCTTATAGCGCTTCAGGCCGGTACCGGCAGGAATCAGCTTACCGATGATCACGTTTTCCTTCAGGCCCATCAGCGGGTCAATCTTGCCCTTGATGGCGGCTTCGGTGAGCACACGGGTGGTTTCCTGGAAGGAAGCGGCGGAGAGGAAGCTATCCGTAGCCAGAGAGGCCTTGGTGATGCCCAGCAGGATGCGCTTGGCAACGGCGGTGCGGCCGCCTTCCATGATGGCCTTCTTATTGGCCTGATCGAACTGGATGATATCCACCAGGCCGCCGGGCAGCAGGTTGGTATCGCCGGCATCTTCCACACGCACTTTGCGCAGCATCTGCCGCACGATGACTTCGATGTGCTTATCGGAAATGCGCACGCCCTGGCTGTAGTAAACGGAAAGAACTTCCTTCAGCAGGTATTCCTGAACCGCCTTCACGCCAAGGATCCGCAGCAGGTCATGGGGATTGACGGCGCCTTCAATCAGTTCGTCACCAGCTTCCACCAGCTGGCCTTCCTGAACCCTCAGGCGGGCGCCATAGCGGATCTGGTACGTCTTCTTTTCGGTTTCGTCTTCCTGATTGGTCACCACGATTTCCCGCTTCTTCTTGCTTTCCACGATGGAAACCTTACCGGCAATTTCCGCCAGCACGGCATCGTGCTTGGGCTTGCGGGCTTCGAACAGTTCTTCCACACGGGGAAGACCCTGGGTGATATCCTCAGCCGATGCGATACCACCGGTATGGAAGGTACGCATGGTGAGCTGGGTGCCGGGTTCACCGATGGCCTGGGCAGCGATGATACCGATGGCTTCACCGATATCCACCACATCGCCGTGGGCCATGTTCATGCCGTAGCAGCGGGCGCACACGCCGTTTTCGCTGCAGCAGGTGAGCACGGAACGCACGTTCATCTTCTGCACGCCGGCAGCCTTGATCTTGGCAGCCTTATCATGGTCAATCAGTTCATTCACATGCACCAAGAGTTCCCCGGTGATGGGATGATACACATCTTCAGCAGCGAAGCGGCCACGGATGCGGTCGTCAATCTGTTCGATTTCGCCGATGGGCTTCACCGTGATGCCACGCACCATTTCGCCGTGGGATTCGAAGCAGTCCGTTTCCCGGACGATGACTTCCTGGGCCACGTCCACCAGACGGCGGGTGAGGTAACCAGAGTCAGCGGTACGCAGAGCGGTGTCAGCCAGGGATTTACGGGAACCGTGAGAGGACATGAAGAATTCCAGCACGTTCAGGCCTTCACGGAAATTTGCACGGATAGGCACTTCGATGGCCTTACCGGAAGGAGACGCCATCATGCCACGCATGCCGGCCAGCTGAGCAACCTGGCTGGCGCTACCACGGGCACCGGAGCCGGTCATCATGCTGATGGGGTTGAAGGGAGGCAATACTTCCATCACCCGGCCACGCAGACGGGCCGTCACTTCGTTCCAGGCGCCGGTAACACGGCGATAACGTTCATCTTCCGTCAACTCGCCCCGGCGATACTTCTTATTGATCAGGGCCACCAGTTCGTCCGTTTCCTTCAGCCAAACCTTCTTTTCCTGGGGAACGATGATATCGCTGACGGATACGGTGATGGCGCCGCGGGTGGAGTAACGATAGCCCAGGTTCTTGATGGCATCCAGCACCTGAGCGGTTTCGCTTTCGCCATGGATGCGGAAGCAGCGTTCCACGATGGCACCCAGGTCTTTCTTCACAACCTTATGGTCAATTTCCAGGGCGAACATATCGTCCAGGCAGTTACGGGGCTTGAAGCCCAGATCCTGGGGGATTTCGTCGTTGAAAATCAACAGGCCCAAGGTGGTATCGATGATGCGCTGGGCCGTTTCGCCATTGAAAGAGCGTTCAATGCGCACCTTGATGGGGGCCTGCAGGGCAATCTGCTTGCACTGGTAGGCCATCAGGGCTTCGTCCTGGCTGCAGAACACACGGCCTGCGCCCTTGGCATCTTCCCGGCTGATGGTGAGGTAGTGGCAGCCGATAACCATGTCCTGAGAGGGGCTGATAACGGGCATGCCATCCTGGGGCTTCATGATGTTGTTGGCGCACAGCATCAGGAACCGGGCTTCAGCCTGGGCTTCCATGGAAAGGGGAACGTGCACGGCCATCTGGTCACCGTCAAAGTCGGCGTTGAAGGCGGTGCAGGCCAGGGGATGCAGCTTAATGGCCTTGCCTTCCACCAGCACCGGTTCAAAGGCCTGAATGCCCAGACGGTGCAGGGTGGGAGCACGGTTAAGCAGCACGGGATGTTCCTTGATTACGCCTTCCAGGATATCCCACACTTCGGGGCGCACCTTTTCCACCATGCGCTTGGCGTTCTTCACGTTATGGGCCAGTTTCTGGGAAACCAGCTTTTCCATCACGAAGGGCTTGAACAGTTCCAGGGCCATATCCTTGGGCAGGCCGCACTGATACAG
>JAZUQI010000304.1:0-1620 GCA_045605625.1 Clostridia bacterium | reverse complement strand
CGGATTCTGGAAAAGTAAACGGTTCCGTTTATGGGGTTTCACCCCATCCCCCAGCAGGGGCATTGCCCCTGCACCCTTCCACGGATCCATCCACACTTATCTTCAACACAATCTCCCGATGAAGCAAAAGGGACACACCGCTTGCTCCCCGGGCCGGGCGGCGTTTCGCCGTCCGCCGGATGTAAAGGCATCCGGGGAAAACAATAGAAAAAGCGGTCAGGAAAACTCGTTTTCCCAGCCGCTTTTTTATTGTTTTCATTTAGCCCGTGGGCCTAACCATTTTCGTCTCCCCAAGCAACATGCGGATAATTATTCGCCAAAGCAAATGTTTCTTTCGCATACCGGGTGCAGGGGGAAGCCCCCTGCCTCGTTTCCCCGCTCACTCTTCCGGCAGCAGATGGGCCGGCAGGTGCTGGGCCAGAATTTTGTAGCCATCGCTGTTGGGGTGCAGGCCGTCGATCATCAGTTCCGGCTTGCAATAGCCGTTGTCCCCCAGGAAATAGGGGTATACATCGCAGAAGGAAATATCCTCATTGGCATCGGCGAAAGCCCGGTACAAATCGTTCAGTTCCGCAATTTTGTGCTGAGCGCCCCGGAAGAAGGCATCGGTGGTGGGCAGGGTGGAGATGATAGTGAAGCGGATGCCCGGGTTGGTTTCCCGCATGATTTCCACCATTTTTTCCACTCTCCCGGCAATCTGGTCCGGGGTGGAAGCGCCCATATCGTTAATGCCGCACCAGATCACCAGCTGCTTGTAATTCCGGCCGGCAATTTCATCAATGCGGTTCAGCATATGCACGGAGGTCTGGCTGCCGATGCCAAAGTTCACGCAATCCTTGCGGCCCAGCAGGGTATTGAAATCCCCTTCGTTGTAGAAAACGTTCTGGGTGATGGAATCCCCCAGGAAAGCAATGCCTTCGCCGGGCTTCAGCCAATCGCTGGGGCCGTATTTCACCGGCACGCCGTCCCCTTCCACATATTTCACGGAATACAGCGTCACCTTCTCGTCGCCGGCGCACAGGGGGCGGATTTCGTCCAGCAGGTTAAACAAGCCCCCCAGTTTCATGGACAGGGAGATGTACAGAAATTCCGCTTCGCACCGGCCGTTTTCCAGCACGTTCACCCGGTTGGGGTTGATGGTGAGCCAGCGGTTGCCGCCGGAATGGCTGATCAAGGCCAGGTAGATGCCGTCCTTTTCCGGGCCATCGTATTCCAATACCAGCTTGGATCCCTTGGTCATGGTGGTGGCATCAAAAGCGCCGCCCACATGTTCCGTAAAGTAAAAGTCCAGCATGGCATCCTTGCCCTGGGCCGTTTTTTTGCCTTCAAAAATCGTCATATTGCCCTCCTGCGCCCACGCAAAGGGAAAAAGACCGCCCACCAGCAGCATTGCCAGCAATAGCGCCATCATTTTTTTCATCTTTGCGCACGTCCTTTCGTGTAATGCATTCATCATACCCTGATTGTCAGCGAGCTCGCTTCGCAGCCCACCGACCTGCGCAATTCACCAATCCCATTATACCGTGATTGTTGCCGTGCGGTAAACGAACCGCCGCCCGGCCACCCGGAATCTGCAAGCAGATTCCTAATCCCTATTATACCGTGATTGTTGCCGTGCGG
>JAZUQI010000303.1:0-7397 GCA_045605625.1 Clostridia bacterium | reverse complement strand
ATGCGCTGCTTCTGGCCGCCGGACAGGGTGTGGGGGGCCCGCTCCCGGAAGGAGAGCATGCCCACATCATTCAGGGCCTGTTCAATGCGCCCGGGCATTTCTCTTGGCGGCACCCCGATGTTTTCCAGCCCGAAAGCCACGTCATCTTCCACGATGGTGGCCACAATCTGGTTATCCGGGTTTTGAAACACCATGCCGGCGTTGCCCCGGATGGGCCAGGTATTTTTCTCATCGGCGGTATCCATGCCGCATACCTGCACCGTGCCCTCTGTTGGCAGGTACAGGCCGTTCAGCATTTTGGCCAGGGTGGATTTGCCGCTGCCGTTGTGGCCCAAAATGGCATAAAAAGCCCCTTCCGGCACGGTGAGGCTTACGTTATCCACGGCTTTTTCCGTGGCTTCCTCATAGGTGAAGGAAGCGTTCTTTACTTCAAAAATGGCGTCTGTCATAATTTCCTCATCCTTGGGTTAAGCAAAAAAACAGCCTGCGCACATCAGCGCAGACTGGATTATACCATAAATTACATTCCCTTGCAACTTAAACCGCTTCCAGCCCGGCGGCACTTTCCACGATTTGCTGGATTTCCTCCTGCCGGCCGGTGAGGGCGTTGAGATACACGAAATAATCGTGATCCTGATAGGTGCAGGAAAACTCCCAGCAGAGGATTTCTTCGTTATCCTTTGGAATCAGGCAAAGCCGCTGCCCATCCACCTGCAAAAGAGGGCTCAGGTTTTCCCTTACCTCCCGGGCAGAAAGGGCCGGGGCAGGAAGATTGCGGCTGCGGTGATGCTGATGATAGGCCTTGGTTTCCAGGCCCACCACTTCCGCCGTATCCATTCTCAGCTGCACTTTCACCAGATCCGGGTATAAAAGCACGTCCCCTTCTTTTGCGGCGAAGGCAATCACCGCCACCCCTTCATACACCTGGAAGAAGGTGCGCTCCATATCCGGAAAGCCGTTGCGCTGCAAAAAGGCCCGGGCGGCCCCAAGGCATTGCTCCAGGGAGCAGCGGCTGTCAAAGGCCCCTTGATCCGGGGTGAGCCAAAGCACCTTGCCCCCTTTTTTGGTCACGGCGGCTTCCAGGGTGATATCAGAAAGCACCAGGGTGATGCCGTGGCAGGGGGTGGGGCCCAGCACATCCGCCCCGGGGTGCACATCCTGCACCCGGTCTGCCCCCACCAGCTGCCGGGCCTTTTCCGCCGCTTCTTCCCAGGTGATTTCCTTTTCGTTTTCCAGGGGCAGAGGCGTTTCCTCCCGGGCGTCGGAGAAGGGGCCGTCGTAAATCAGGGTGGGGTAGGAAAGGGCATGGTCCACCGTTTCCGTTCCTTGTTCCGGATAGAAGGATGGGCTGGCTTCAGCCTTTGCAAGCAATAGCTGCTCCTGTTGGTACAGCGTATCGGTGTAATCCCGGCAATGGGCAATGAGGGCGGAAAACTGGGCCGCATCGGCTGGGGAAAAGCGGCCCTCTTTCAGCAGGGCGGCGGCATAATCCCCCATCTGGTTTGTCAGCTTCATGGCCTGCATGGTATCCGGATGGGACAAGGGCAGAAGGGACAGGCTGCGCAGGGCCTGCCCGGCGGCGTCGGAAATTTCATTCAGGTAGGCGGAGCGAACCGCCCCCTCCCCGGATAGCATGGCTTTTTCCAGGGAAAGCTGCATATCTTCCATTTGCCGCATGGCGGTCAGGATGGCACCCCGATAGGTTTCCGTCAATTGGCGGCGCAGCTGATGGGCGCAATGGCCCTGCACCGCAGCCAGCACCGAAACCAGCGCAAGGGCGCAGAATAAAAGAAGGAAAGAAAGCTGTTTCTTCATATAATTATTCCCCTGTTTCACATGGCAAAATTATGGTTGCCGATCACCAGCCGGATTTCCCTGGTCCAAATCCAGCTGTTGGTGGCGGTGGCCGGGTTGAAATAATACAGGCAGCCCCCGGAGGGATCCCAGCCGTTCATGGCATCCCGGGCGGCCCGGATGGAATCGCTGTTTGGGGTCAGGTTAATTTGCCCGTCGGCCACGCAGTCAAAGGCCCCGGCCTGGTAGATGACGCCGCTGATGGTATTGGGAAAGGAGGCGGAGCGCACCCGGTTCAGCACCACGGCGGCCACCGCCACCTTGCCCACATAGGGTTCCCCCCGGGCCTCCCCGTGCACCAGCCGGGCCAGCAAATACACTTCGCTTTCGGCGGCGGATGCGGCGGCGGTGTTCACAATGCCAAGGGCCGCCTGGGTGGCCGGGCCGGCAACGCCATCCTGCTTCAGGCCGTTTCGCCGCTGGAAATATAAAACGGCATCGTAGGTGGCCTGGCCGAATACCCCGTCCGCCGTGCCTTTGAGATAGCCGTACTGAATCAGCTTTTGCTGTACCTGCCTTACTTCCTCCCCCCGGCTGCCCCAGGAAACGGTGCCTTTGGCCGGGGTCACCAACATACACATCATCAGGGCCAGGCACAGGGCAAAGCGGCTTTTCTTTTTCATGCCGTTCACTTCCTTTCTTCTGCTATTTTGCACAGTTTGCTGCCAGAATTACCAAGAAAGTATTACGAAAATATGAAAATTTTGTCTTGACATTGTTGCGAAATATCGATAGAATAAATTGTAAAGTTATGTGCTATGGTGCGGAGGAAGGTATACCATGGGAAAGAGCGTATTGCGGCGGCTGATGTCTGTTCTGTGTGCGGCGGTGCTTTTGTTTGGGGCCGCTGTATTTGGGCAGGCGGAAAATTATCCTTTTGCCAAGGTGACGGATGAGGCCGTTGCCATCCGCGTAAAGGCCAGTACGGCATCTTCCGTGCTGGTAACGGTGCCGGCCGGGCAGGCGGTGCTGGTGAAAGGGGAAAGCGGCAGCTTTTATTCCGTATCCTATGAAAACTATAACGGCTATGTGGAAAAAAGCTATTTCACGAAAAATGCATCCCTCACCTATACCACCTTGCAAAACGGAAGCAATGGCGATGCGGTGAAAAAATTGCAGCAGGCCTTGAAGGATCTGGGTTATTACCGTTCCTCCATTGATGGCAAGTTCGGCAGCGGTACAAAAGAAGCCGTGCAGAATTTCCAGCGCATCAACGGCATCAGCGTGACCGGCAAGGCGGATTTAGCCACTCAAACCCTTCTGTACCACGGCAATCCCAAAAACAGCGCCGGGCTGCTGGTGGAAACTGTTCCCCAGCCCACCTATCCCCAGCTTGCCAAGGGCAGCAAGGGGGATGCGGTGAAAAAGCTGCAAACCAGGCTGTTTGAACTGGGCTATTACACCAAGAAAATCGACGGGGATTATGGTTCCAGCACCCAGACGGCGGTGAAGGCCTTCCAGAAAAAGGCCGGCCTTTCCCAAACCGGCAAGGCGGATCAGAACACCCAATTGCTTTTGTTTGCCCAGAATGCCCCTTCCCTGAAGGCTACGACTGCCCCGGCGGCCACCCCGGCCCCCCAGGCCACGGAAAAGCCTGCCAATGGCTATCCCTATTCCACCTATACCACCGCTTCCGTGAACCTGCGCAAAGGCGCATCCACCACCTCCACCCGGCTGACCACCGTTTCCAAAGGGGCCACGGTGCAGGTGATGGGGGAAGACGGTGATTTTGTGAAAGTCACCTATAACGGCAAAACCGGTTATTTAATGAAGGATTATGTGTATATCCCGGTGCAGTACCTGCCCGGGGATACGCTGGATGAAGATGCACAGGCCCGGCAGGATTATGCCACTTTGCAGTCCGGCAGCCGGGGCGCAGCGGTGCAGGCCCTGCAGGAAGCCCTGAAGGAACTGGGCTTTTATTCCGGCACGGCGGATGCCGCCTTTGGCAGCGGCACCTTATCCGCCCTGAAGGCTTTCCAGAAGAAAAACGGCCTGCGTCAGGATGGCGTGGCCACCCCCGAAGTGCAGAAACTGATTTTTGAAGAAAAGCCCCTGAATGTGCGGGGCAAGAAAACCAATGTGAAAACCCTGCCCCCCATTGAGGGCTATGAAATGCGGCTGAATGACCAGGGCCCGGCGGTGACAGATTTGCAAAAGCGGCTGGCTACGCTGGGTTACTTCACTGGCAGCTACACCAACGTGTTCAATTCCGCCACCCAGAAGGCGGTGAAAAACTTCCAGAAGGATCATGCCATGACGGTGGACGGCGTGGTGGGGGAAAAGACCTGGCGTCTGCTTTCCCCCCTCAGCGCCACCCCCGTGCCCGGCGCACCGGCCACCCCGGCCCCCCAGAACACCCCCCTGACGGAGCAGAACGTCATCGTGATGCAAAACGGCACCCGGGGGCAGGCTGTGGTTCGGCTGCAGGAAAGGCTGATGGAGCTTGGCTATTATTCCTGCCAGGCCGATGGCGTGTATGACAGCAATGATATCGCCGCCGTCCGGGCGTTCCAGAAGCGCAACGGCCTGAAGGCGGATGGCATTGCCGGTTTGGATACCCAATTGAAACTGTACAGCAATACTGCCGTTGCGGCGGAAGCATCCAATGTGAAGCTGCCCACCCCCATTCCCTTTGTGACCCCTGATGTGACCATCACCCTGCGAAACGGCAGCAGCGGCGAATATGTGCGCCTTTTGCAGGAACGCCTGGCTTCGCTGGGCTATTACAATGGCGCTGTGGATGGAGAATACGGCAGCGGCACCCTCCGGGCTGTGGTCACCTTCCAGCAGTTCCACGGCCTTGGGGCCGATGGGGTGGCCGGCCGGAAAACCCAGGAACTTCTCTATAGCAACAATGCCAAAACCTATGCCCAGGCCAAGCCTACGCCTACCCCCACCCCCAAGCCTGCCGCCACGCAAAAGCCCGGCAGCACCCAGCCGGTTACCATCACCCTGCTGAAAAAAGGCATGCAGGGTTCCGCCGTGAAGCAAATGCAGCAGCGGCTGGTGGCGCTTGGCTATCTTGGCAGCGCCGACGGCATTTATGGCATCAAAACCTATAACGCCGTGGTGGCCTTCCAGAAAAAGAACGGCCTCAGCGCCGATGGCGTGGCCGGTTCCAAAACCCAGAATAAGCTGTATTCTTCTTCGGCCATCAGCGAAAACGGCAGCATCATTTCCACTCCGGTGCAAAATCCCTCTTCCGGCACTTCTTCCGGCACCGTTTCCGGCGGCTTCCAGGCCCCCAGCGCCTCCCAGGTGCGCTATGCCAACTGGTATACGGAAATCCGTGCCCGGGCCAAGCTGATGCCGGATGTGGTGATCTACGATCCCGATACCGGGCTGCATTATAACCTGCATATGTTCTCCTTCGGCAAGCATGCCGATGCGGAGCCGCCCACCAAGCAGGATGTGGAAACCATGAACCGCATCATCGGCGAATCCAGCTGGGGCCCCAAATACGTGTGGGTCATTTTCAGCGATGGCCGGGTGTACATTGCTTCCACCCATTCCAACGGCCACACCGTGGATCACGATTCCGATAACGGCCTCAACGGCCACATCTGCCTCCACTTCCCCCGCATCATGAGCGAAGCGGAGGCCACCGGCCCCTACGCCGTCAGCCATCAGAAGGAAATCCTCTGGGGCTGGGAAGTGACCCAGGCCATGATGAAGTAACATGAAATCAGCAGCAAGCCGAATGCCTTTTGCCCGGCTTGCTGTTTTTCTGTGTATATGGTATGATCGATGAAAAGTAGATGGAGGAAATTATATGAGCCAAGCGTATTCCTTTTTGAAGAATTGCGGTGTGTTTTATGTGCTGACCATCCATGGGGATTTTCCGGCCGGGCGCCCTTTCGGGGCCGTGATGGAAGCGGAAGATAAACTGTTTATTTCCACCAATGATCTGAATCAGGTGCATCAGCAGCTGCGGCTCAATGGCCATATCCAGTTGCTGGCCCATCGGCCAGATACCAGGGCTTGGATGCGCCTGACGGGGAATGCTGTGGAATGCAAAGATATCGCAATGAAACAGAGGATGCTGGAGGAATGCACTGTTTTGTCCCGGCATTTTTCTTCTGCCGGGGATGAACACTATCTTCTCTTTCAAATCGATGTGCTGAATACGGAATTTTTTGAATAAGGCATCACAGAAAACCGCAATTTGTTTTGCGGTTTTTTATTGCAGAAATATTAAATTCGCCCAAACTCTTTTTGCATCCGTTGACATCCTTTTTTTCCGGGCGTATACTGAAAGCAGCGAAAATTTAGGGAGGTGACATGCAATGGACGACGGCGAAAGATGCCAGGCGTGTGAAACAGTGCCCCGATCGTGGTTCGTGTGTCCGTTTGCACGTCACGGTAGATAAACGGGCTTTGTTTCCCTAACTGCATCAAATACGTCGTGTTTTCAGGCCAATCCGCTTAAATCAGCTGAAGGGGCTTTTTTGCGTGTGTGCCTGAACGGTATTTGCAGGTGAATCTGTTGTCACAGAACATTAGGGAAAGGAAGTGAATCCCATGGAATGGGAAGCTATTAAAAACCGTCTGGATTCTCTGCTGGCCCCCGGAAAGCACGGGGAACTGCGGGGGGCGATGATGATGCTCAATGAAGTGGATATCGCCCAGTATATGGAAACGCTGGATAAGGAACAGCTTCTGCACGTGTTCCGCATCCTGCCCAAGGATATTTCTTCCGATGTGTTTTCCTATATGGAGCCGGAGCAGAAACAGCTGCTGGTGGAATCCATTGGGGATCATGAAGTCAGCGCATTGATTGATGATATGTATCTGGATGATGCGGTGGACTTTCTGGAAGAATTGCCGGCCAGCGTGGTGCGCCGGGTGCTGCAATCCGCCCCGGTGGAAAAGCGGAACCTGATTAACCAGTTCCTGCGCTATCCGGAAAACTCTGCCGGCTCCATCATGACCATCGAATACCTGGAATTCCGGGAAGGGGATACCGTCCGGGAGGCCATGGATATCATTAAAAAAGTGGGGCTGGATAAGGAAACCATCTATACCCTCTATATTATTGATAAGGCCCGCCGGCTGCTGGGCACCCTGGCCCTTCGGAAAATGATTCTGGCTTCGGAAGATGCGGTGCTTTCCGATATGATGGATGTGAACCCCATCAGCGTCTATACCACCGATGACCAGGAAAAAGTGGCCGATACCGTGCGCCATTACGACGTGATGGCTATCCCCGTTGTGGATAAGGAAAACCGGCTGGTGGGTATCATCACGGCGGACGACGTCATGGACGTTATCGAAGAAGAAAACACGGAAGACTTTGAAAAGATGGCCGGTTTGATGCCGTCGGAAGATGAATACCTGAAAACCTCCCCCTTCCGCCTGGCCTTGAACCGTATCCCGTGGCTATTGATTATGGCGGCGGTGGCCATCTTCACCGGTATGATTATCAAAAGCTTTGAGGATGTATTGGCTACCTCCATCGTGCTTACGTCCTGCATCCCCATGCTGATGAACACCGGCGGTAACTGCGGCTCCCAGGCGTCCACGCTGATTATCCGCGGTAT
>JAZUQI010000302.1:0-6797 GCA_045605625.1 Clostridia bacterium | reverse complement strand
TGGTTCACGGTTTCTTTTTCCATCAAAAGCTTTGCCAGGCCTTCCAGCTTTTCCTTGTTTTCAGAAAGCACATCCAGGGCCTGCTGATAGGCATTTTGCAGAATCAGCCGCACTTCTTCGTCAATCACGGCGGCAGTGGCTTCGCTGTATTCACGGCTCTGGCCAAATTCCATGCCCACGAAAATTTCCTGATCGCTGCCCAGATACACCGTGCCCAGTTTTTCACTCATGCCCAGCTTGGTTACCATGCTGCGGGCAATTTCGGTGGCGTGCTGCAGGTCAGAAATGGCGCCGGTGGTGATATCATCCTGGGTCAGTTGCTCGGCAGCACGGCCGCCAAGGGCCATAGCAATGCGCTGCAACAGCTGGTTCTTGGTGGTATGGTCATATTCCTTTTCAGGAAGCAGCAGCGTTAAACCGGCAGCCTTGCCACGGGGCACCACGGTGATCATATGCACGTCGTCGCAAAGCGGCAGCACATGGCCCACGATGGCGTGGCCGGCTTCATGGTAGGCCGTGATCCGAAGATCACGCTCCAGCACCTTATGGCTCTTCTTTTCCGGGCCCATCTGAATGCGTTCCACGGCTTCGATCAGGTTCTGCTGGGTGATATCCTTGCGCTTTTCACGGGCAGCCTGAATGGCGCCTTCGTTCATCACGTTTTCAAGATCGGCACCGGTGGCAAAGGGTGTGCGTTTGGCGATATTATCCAAGTCCACGTCATCGGCCAGGGGCTTATTCCGGGCATGCACCTTCAAAATGGCCACACGGCCATCGATATCGGGGTAATTTACCGTCACCTGCCGGTCAAACCGGCCGGGGCGCAAGAGGGCCGGGTCCAGAATATCCCGGCGGTTGGTGGCGGCCATCACGATAACGCCTTCGTTGGCAGAAAAGCCATCCATTTCCACCAGCAGCTGGTTCAGCGTCTGTCCCCGTTCATCGTGGCCGCCGCCAAGACCGGCACCGCGATGGCGGCCTACGGCGTCAATTTCGTCAATAAACACAATGCTGGGGGCGTTGCGCTTAGCCTGCTCAAACAAATCACGCACACGGCTGGCACCTACGCCGACGAACATTTCCACAAAATCCGAACCGCTGATGGAGAAGAAAGGCACATTGGCCTCCCCTGCCACGGCCTTGGCCAGCAACGTTTTACCCGTGCCGGGAGGGCCCACCAGCAGCACGCCCTTGGGAATCCGGGCACCCAGATCCACATAATTCTTGGGGTTTTTGAGGAAATCCACAATTTCCTTCAGTTCTTCCTTTTCTTCATCGGCACCGGCTACATCAGCAAAGGTGATCTTATTCTTGCTGGGGTCCACCATATTGGCCCGGCTTTTGCCAAAGTTCATCACTTTGCCGCCGCCGCCAGATTGCTGCCGCATGATGAAATACCACATGGCAATGATCAGCAGGGTGGGAATAAGGAAAGGAATAATTTCCAAATACCAGGGCGTGGACAAGGGGGCCAGATACTGAATTTCAAAGGCCAGATCCTTCACGCTGATATCTTCCGCAGCAACACCCATCTTCTGGGCTTGCATTTTCAGAACGGTATCATAAAAATCGCTGCCGATGGTGGTTTCAAAATCATAAGCACGCTTGGGATAATCCGCCAGAGATATACGGCTATCCTTCAGATGGCCCACCAATGCATTGCCCCGGATGGATACCACATCCACCTTCTCTTCCTTTACCAGTTCCAGAAATTCGGGGTATTCTATGCGCTTATCCGTGGGGTTCAGCCCATCGGACAAAAGCACGATCATAAAGATAAACAGGCCGATCATCGCCAGATAACCCAAAATGCCTTTCGATGCTTTCCTCAATGTAAATTTCCTCCATAAAATGCAATGGGATTTGCCCCAGAAACTGGGAAACACAAATCTTTATAATTATATCACAAACCTATGGGAATTGACAATCATTTCATGCTTCATTTGTGTAAATTCTGGGGTGCAGAACGCCGATATCCGGCAGATTGCGGTATTTTTCCGCATAATCCAATCCATAGCCTACCACAAAAGCATCCGGAATATTAAAGCAATAATATTCCACGTCCAAATCCACACGGCGCCGGGCCGGTTTATTCAGCAGGCTGGCAATGGTGACGGAAGCGGCGTTGCGGGTGGCAAAGACCTTTTTCAGGAAGGAAAGAGTCATGCCGCTATCCACAATATCTTCCACGATGATGATATCCCGGCCCGTTACATCCACATCCAGATCCTTGCGGATATTCACCACGCCGGAAGACTTGGTGCTGGCACCATAACTGGAAATGGACATAAATTCCAAGTCCAGCGGAAGATCAATTTCCTGAATCAGGTCCGTAAAGAACACAGCGGCACCCTTCAAAATGCAAACAAGCAGCGGTTCCTTCCCGGCATAATCCCGGGTGATGCGCTGGCCCAGTTCCTTCACAGCGGCCTTGATTTCATCCCGGGTCAAAAGCACTCTTTCCAGATCCTGATAGAGTTTTGCATTGGTGTCCATACGGTTTAATCCCCTTTCCCTCTTCTATCGAATGGCAATCGTTCCGGATAAACAAGCATGATTTCTTCTGTATCGTTTTTACGGCGCACCTTTTCCGATGCCCCTACCCCCATCACCCAGATCACTTCGCTTCCCAGGCACAAAAGCGGCAAATGATCCCGAAGGGGGGCATCGATCTTGCGATCCACCAAATAATCCTGCAGGGATTTTTTGCCCTGCATGCCAAAGGGCTGAATCCAGTCCCCCGGCCTTCGGTAGCGCAGCTCACAAGCCGCATAAAGGGCCTTTGGCATACGCTGGCTGTACTTCCCGTCGCCGGTTGTTTCGCCGGATGCTTCCTGCACCTGAAGCGGCCGGATGGGAAGCTGCTGCAAAACTGGGGGCAAGAGGTAAATGCGGCTGTTTGTGGCGTTCAGGCGAAAGCCCTGTTTCAGGTTCACAAAGGCACCGGGCTGAATATCCGCTGCGCTTAAAACCTCGGCAAAATCCATTTCCACCGGGAGGAACATTTGCATAATCCGCCGCCTGAGTGCCACATGCAGGGCGCTAAATGCCGGATAATCCAAATAGGCAACTGGCGACTTAAAAGCATTCTTTTGCAAAAAAGCGATTGCTTCTTCATCCATCCAATCGTTTTCCGCTTGCAGGATGGCCGCCGTTTTGCAAAGGGCCTCCTCCGCTTTCGGGATGCGCTCTTCTACCTTGGGCAGAATATTCAGCCGCAGGAAGTTGCGAAGGTATGCATCCGATGCGTTGGTTTCATCCTGGCAAGAACCGCAGCCTTCCGTCTCCACAATGCGCTGAAGCTGGGCTTTTTCCATATTCAGAAGGGGCCTGAAAAGCTGCATGGAAACGCCCTGCACCGTGGCAGTGCTTACAGGACGCATGCCGCCAAGACCCCGGCTGCCCGCCCCCCGAAACAGATGCAAAAGCACCGTTTCCGCCTGATCACTTTTGTGATGGGCCAGGGCCAGTGCATCTGCATGAAAGGCTTGGTAAGCTTCAGCAAATGCGGCATACCGGGCTTCACGGGCATGGTTTTCGCTGGCGGAGGGAAGCTGCACTTTTTTCAGGTGGAAGGAAACGCTATGCTTTTCGCATAAGGTGCGGCAAAAATCCGCATCTCGCCGGGAGGTTTCCCGAAGACAATGATCCACATGCACGCAGCCAAGGGAAAGGCCTTCTTCCTTTGCCAGTTTTTCAAGTAGCAGAAACAGCGCTACCGAATCCACTCCGCCGGATAGCGCAACCAGCAGCCGCCGGGGAGTCCCTGCCCCCTGCCATGCGCTGCGAACCCTTGACAGACACTGCACAAAATCGTCCATACCTGTTTATTGTACCTTGTTTATGCTGAAAAATCAAGGTGTAATGCGATATTCGCCCACTTTCTGACATACTTTCTTCCCCTTTTTCATAGGGTGAACGGGAGGTGGTTTTTTGCAATGCAAACAGGATGATGTATATAAAAAATCCTATCCGGACAGAAGCAGCACACTTAAAACCATTCTGGGGGGCCTTTTGATTGCCGCAGGGGTTCTGATCCTGATTCTGTGCATTCCCGGATGGGCGTGGTTTTCCTTGATTGGTATCGCCTTGATTGTGATCGGTGTATTGCTTTTATAAGAAAGGGGGCATCGTATGGCGGGCATTCGGGTGGTTTGCGTAAAAGCACCGCGTATACTTCGGTCTGTTTTGCGCACGCTTGCTGTTAAGAGAACAGCATAAGCATATTAAAGCAAAGAAAAACGCCAGTCTGCGCACAAACAGACCGGCGTTTGTTTTACAATTCGATACTTAAGCCATCATACGCCACTTCGTATCCGTGTTTTGATGCGAATGCGCTTAATTCTTTGTGCAATGGCATGCCTTCGTGGGAAATGTGGGTGGCCAGCACACGGCTGTTTTCTTTCAAGTGCCCCAAGGTGCGCAGCTTTGTCACTTCTTCGATCATTTCATCAGCGCAAAGGTGGCCGCCGCCTTTGGTGCCAGGGCCGTAGGTGTGGTCAATAGCCACGGCATCAAACTGCCATTTTCGCTCCTGAAAGAGAGAAAGGGCGTTTTCGGTGAAGCGCATGGTATCGGTAGCGTACAGGAAAACGGCATTCCCTTCTTCCACCACCCAGAGAAGAGAACCATCCCGAGGGTCGTGGTTGCTTTCCACGGCGGTGATACGGTATTTATCGAGGGAGATGGTATCCCCATGCTGCATGGGATGGGTGTTCAGGTGCAGCTTTTCCTGCCCTTCTTTTGTAAGCAGGCTGATGCCCGGCTCTTCCAGGTTCAGCCGATCTGTCATGTGGGCCAGGGTTTCCCTGGATGCGCATAGATCCAGGGGCAAGGTATCTTTCGTGGCATAATCAGAAAGGCGTGTTACCAAATGCCCTGCATCAAAATGATCCGAATGGGCATGGGTTTGCAGGCAATAGCGAATGCGGCTCACATCGATATCAAGGTCAAAAGCTGCGCTCATCACATCCGGGCCCAGGTCAATTAACAAATTATCGTTTACCAACAAACTGGAGCGGCGGCGCTTATCCTTTCCACCACGCTTCCACGCCTCCTGGCAAGCCGGGCATCGGCAAAACACTAAGGGGCAGGCCGTTGCTGCTGCCGTGCCTAAAAAGGTGATTTTCATAAAACCTCCAAAGGAGAATGGAAAGACCACGGCGAAAAAAGCCGTGGTTTCTTCGCATTATTCGGTTACTTTGATGCGCAGCAGCGCACGCTTCAGCTTCGCTTCCAGCACGGCATAATTGGCATCGCCGGGGCTGAGCTTGTTAAGCTTTTCTTCCGATGCTTCCTGAGCCTTTTTGGCCCGATCCACATCAATTTCATCTGCCCATTCAAAGGTGGTGGCCACCACACGCACGCTGCCATCGGATACGCTGATCAGGCCGCCGTTGCAGGCTGCGCTGCGGGTATTGCCGTTTTCATCCGTCACCCGGCATTCGCCGATGGAGAGGGGCGCAGCATAATCAATATGCCGGGCCAGAATGCAGGCATCCCCCGTGATGGTGCGCACGATGATTTTTTCGGCCATTCCGTCAAACACCGGCTTATCCGGCGTCACAATCTGGAGAGGAAAGGTTGTCGCCATGATCAATCACCCTTCTTTGCCTTGGCCACCGCTTCTTCAATGGTGCCAACGAACAGGAATGCGGATTCGGGCAGGTCATCATGCTTGCCTTCGATGATTTCCCGGAAGCCGCGAATGGTTTCCTTCAAAGGCACATACTTGCCTTCCATACCGGTGAACTGTTCGGCCACGGAGAAGGGCTGGCTGAGGAAGCGCTGCACCTTACGGGCACGGGCCACGATGATTTTGTCTTCATCGCTCAGTTCATCCATACCCATGATGGCGATAATATCCTGCAGTTCCTTATAGCGCTGCAAAATGCCCTGCACCTGACGGGCTACTTCGTAATGCTCCTGCCCCACCACTTCGGGGGACAGAATGCGGCTGGTGGAATCCAGGGGATCCACAGCGGGATAAATGCCCAGGGAAGCAATGCTGCGGCTGAGCACGGTGGTGGCATCCAGGTGCGCAAAGGTGGTGGCCGGGGCAGGGTCCGTCAAGTCATCCGCAGGCACATAAACAGCCTGAACGGAGGTGATGGAGCCCTTCTTGGTGGACGTGATGCGTTCCTGCAGGGCACCCATTTCGGTGGCCAGGGTGGGCTGATAACCCACGGCGGAAGGCATACGGCCCAGCAAAGCGGATACTTCGGAACCGGCCTGGGTGAAGCGGAAAATGTTATCGATGAACAAAAGCACGTCCTGGTTTTCCCGGTCACGGAAATATTCGGCCATGGTCAGCCCGGAAAGAGCCACACGCATACGGGCTCCTGGGGGCTCGTTCATCTGACCGAAGACCATGGCGGTCTTGGAGATAACGCCGGACTCTGTCATTTCGTTGTACAGGTCATTGCCCTCACGGGTACGCTCGCCGACGCCGGTGAAGACGGAATAGCCGTTGTGGGCGGTGGCGATGTTATAGATCAGCTCCTGAATCAGAACGGTCTTGCCAACGCCTGCGCCGCCGAACAGACCGATCTTACCGCCCTTGGCATAGGGGCAGATCAGGTCAATGACCTTGATGCCGGTTTCCAGGATCTCGGTAGCGGGCTGCTGCTCCTCATAAGCGGGAGCAGGACGGTGGATGGGCCACTTGGCGTCGCCGTCTACGGCGGGCTTGTTATCGATGGGCTGACCCAGCAGATTGAACACGCGGCCGAGGCACGCAGCGCCAACGGGAACGGAGATGGGGGCGCCGGTATCAATGGCTTCGATACCGCGCTGCA
>JAZUQI010000301.1:0-5093 GCA_045605625.1 Clostridia bacterium | reverse complement strand
AACGCCATGATGGACCCGGAAAAACCGGTGAACCTGATTCTGGTGACGGAGCCTTCCGATGAAGAACTGCAAATGGCCAAAGAGGCCGGGGTGGAGCTTTGCGTGGTGCCCTTCTGCTACGACGCCTTTGTGTTTCTGGTAAACGGCAATAACCAGGTGGATGGGCTGACCCTGGAACAGATCCGCTCCATTTACTCCGGCCAGACTTACAGCTGGAGCGAAGTGGGCAGCGCCTCCTCCGCCCCCATCATTGCCTATCAGCGGCCCAAAAACAGCGGCAGCCAGACTGCCATGGAAAACATGGTGATGAAAGGGCTGCGGTTTGTGGACGTGGAAGATAACTACATCACCGACGGCATGAGCGATCTGGTGCGCCAGGTGGGGGATTATACCAACAGCGAACAGGCCCTTGGCTATTCCTTCCTGTACTATCTGAATAACCTGTACGTGAATGAAAACATCAAGGTGCTGGCCGTGGACGGCGTATATCCCTCCACCGAAAATTTGCAAAGCGGCACCTACCCCCTCACTGCGAATTACTACGCCGTTTATTTGAAAGGCGATACGGAAGCCGAAGCCTTTGTGCAATGGCTGCTCAGCGACGAAGGGCAAAAGTGCGTGGAACAGGCAGGGTATATACCGATTGGGTAATTCAGAATGAAGAATTAAGAATTAAGAATTATTACTGTGACACAGCATTCTTCCGTACAATATCATAAACCAATCAAAATTCTGCATTCCGAATTCAAAAAACGCCCTCGCTTCCTTAGAAGCGAAGGCGTTTTTTCCTTGGGATGCGTCGAAGGGCCGCAGCCCTTCGACTTCAATCCGCAGGGGTGGCTTTGCCGCCCCGAGGAGAAAAATGACGAAGAATCGCCTGCGATTCGGGAGGCATTTTTCATTCCTATCAGATTTTCTGGCCGTGCGGCTTGCCACACAAGAAAATCTGTAAAAAACGAAGGGAAGCCTGACTTGTCAGACTTCCCTTCGCAGCGTAGCGATTAATACATGCCGCCCATGCCGGGGTTGCCAGCGGGGGCTGCAGGTTCGGGCTGGGGAATATCCGTCACCAGGGATTCGGTGGTGAGCACCATGGCGGCCACGGAAGCGGCGTTCTGCAAGGCGGAACGGGTCACCTTGGTGGGGTCGATGATGCCGCGCTGGATCATATCCACATATTCACCCTTCAGGGCATCGTAGCCATAGCCCACTTTGCGGCTGCGGCGGATGTTTTCGATAATCACGGCGCCGTCGATACCGGCGTTGAGGGCAATCTGGCGCATGGGTTCTTCCATGGCCCGCAGGATGATCTGCACGCCGGTCTTGGCATCGCCCTGGTTCTTGGCAACCAGGCCCTGCACCTTGGAAATGGCGTTGAGCAGCGCCACGCCGCCGCCGGGCACAATGCCTTCTTCCACAGCCGCACGGGTGGCAGCCAGGGCATCTTCAATGCGCATCTTGCGTTCTTTCATTTCAATTTCGGTAGCAGCGCCCACCTGGATGACAGCCACGCCGCCAGCCAGCTTGGCCAGGCGTTCCTGCAGCTTTTCCCGGTCGTAATCGGAAGTGGTTTCGGCAATCTGCACCTTGATCTGCTGCACCCGGGCAGCGATTTCGGCAGGGTCACCGGCGCCGTCGATGATGGTGGTGTTTTCCTTATCCACCTTCACCTGATGGGCCTGGCCCAGCATATCGAAAGTGGTTTCCTTCAGGTCCAGGCCCAGTTCTTCGCTGATCACCTGGCCGCCGGTGAGGATGGCGATATCCCGGAGCATTTCCTTGCGGCGGTCGCCAAAGCCAGGGGCCTTGACAGCAACGCAGGTGAAGGTGCCCCGCAGCTTGTTCACAACCAGGGTGGCCAGGGCTTCGCCTTCCACGTCTTCAGCGATGATGAGCAGCTTCTTGCCGGCCTGCACCACCTGTTCCAGCACGGGCAGGATTTCCTGAATGTTGGAAATTTTCTTATCGGTGATGAGGATCATGGGGTTATCCAGTTCCGCCACCATCTTATCGGTATCGGTCACCATGTAGGCGGAGGCATAGCCACGGTCAAACTGCATGCCTTCCACGGTGGTGAGTTCGGTTTTCATGGTCTTCGATTCTTCCACGGTGATAACGCCGTCCTTGCCCACCTTTTCCATGGCATCGGAAATCAGCTGGCCGATGGTTTCATCCCCGGCGGAAATGGAAGCCACCTGGGCGATGGCCTGCTTGCCGGTGATGGGGGAAGAAATTTCCTTCAGGCCTTCCACGGCGGCGGCGGTGGCATCTTCAATGCCCTTTTTCAGCACCATGGGATTGGCGCCGGCGGCCAGGTTCTTCAGCCCTTCCCGGACGATGGCCTGGGCCAGCAGGGTTGCGGTGGTGGTGCCGTCGCCGGCCACGTCGTTGGTCTTGGTGGCCACTTCTTTAATCAGCTGGGCGCCCATGTTTTCAAAGGGGTCTTCCAGTTCAATTTCCTTGGCGATGGTCACACCGTCGTTGGTGATGAGGGGGGCGCCGTATTTCTTATCCAGCACCACATTGCGGCCCTTGGGGCCCATGGTGATCTTCACGGTGTTGGCCAGGGCGTTGATGCCGCTTTCCAGAGAACGGCGGGCTTCTTCGCCGTATTTGATTTGCTTTGCCATAATAAGTTCCTCCTAAAAAGATAATGCTTATTCCACGATGGCCAGAATATCGCTTTGCCGCACGATGATCATTTCCTTGCCGTCCAGCTTCACTTCGGTGCCGGCGTACTTGGAATAAATCACCTTCTGGCCCACTTCCACATACATTTTCATTTCCTTGCCGTCCACCATGCCGCCGGGGCCAACGGCCAGCACTTCGGCCAGCTGGGGCTTTTCCTTGGCAGCGCCGGGCAGCACGATGCCGGACTTGGTGGTTTCTTCCAATTCTACATTCTTGATGACCACACGGTCACCCAAAGGCTTTACGTTCATGACGGATCCTCCTCGATGGTATTGGCTTGGGGGATGTTTAGCACTCAAAAGACGGGAGTGCTAATTCCCTTCCTTGCATAGTATATTACATTCTGCGGAATTTAACAACCGCTAATTTTGCAAAAAAGCCTCTTTTTTTGAAAAAAATGGGGCAAAAGCGTGTCTTTGCCGCTTTTTCTATCACTTGCGTTGTATTTTGGTATACATCTGATGACAAAATTTTATCCTTTTCGGGCCGAAAAGGATGTGGTATAATCAGAAATAGAAAAAACGCTGTTCAAAAGGAGGGACGGGCCATGCAATCCCCCATCGCCGGGCCGCTGCTGAAATGGTATGACCGCCATGGGCGCACCCTGCCCTTTAGGGGCACCCGGGATCCTTACCGCATCTGGGTGAGCGAAATTATGCTGCAGCAAACCAGAACGGAAACTGCCGGGGGCTATTTCCTGCGGTTCATGGAACGGTTTCCCGATGTGTTTTCCCTGGCGGATGCCAATGAACAGGACGTGCTGAAATTATGGGAAGGGCTGGGGTATTATTCCCGGGCCCGGAATTTGCATAAAGCGGCGAAAAAGGCGGCATACGAATGGCAGGGCATCTTCCCGGCCAATTACGACGCCCTGCTTTCCCTGCCCGGGGTGGGGGAATACACCGCCGCCGCCATTGCCTCCATTGCCTTTGATTTGCCCTGCCCTGCCATGGACGGAAATTTGACCCGGGTGCTTTCCCGGGTGCACGGCATCCGGCAGGATGTGGGCATTCCTTCCGTAAAGCGGCAATTGATGGAACTGGCCAGAAACGATATGCCCAAAAAGCGCTGCGGCGATTTCAACCAGGCCCTGATGGATCTGGGGGCATCCCACTGCTGCCCCGGCACCCCGGACTGTGAAAAATGCCCCCTGCAAGCCCATTGCGATGCCTGCCTAGAAGGGGATGCGGATCTTCTGCCCGTCAAGGCCGTGCAAAAGCCCCCGGTGGACGTGGAAATGGCGGTGCTGATCGTCACCTGCAAAGACCGGGTTTTGCTGCACCAGCGGAAGGAAACCCTGCTGAAAAACATGTGGGTGTATCCCCTGGCGGAGGATGCAAAGGACGAACAGGAGATTGCTTCTTTCCTGCACAAAATGACCCTTGCCCCCCTTTCCTTCCGGCAGGTGGGAAATGCCCGGCACATCTTTTCCCACCGCATCTGGCACATGGATATCTGGCATGTGGAAGTGGCGCAGGCAAACGAAAAGGCCGGTCCCTGGTTCACCCTGGACGGCATGAAAAATTTGCCCATCCCCACCGCCGTGAAAGCGGCCCGGCAGGCGGCGGAAAGCCTGCTGGCGCCGCCGGTGCAATTTTTGCCTTTGGATACCCACCGGCATTTGCTGCCGGAAGCGGCGGCGGCCTATCACCGCAGCTGGCATGAAGCCCACCAAAATAACGCCACGCCCCAGATGCTCCGGGAATACACGCCCCTTTATATGGAAATGCTGCTGCGCAGCCATCTGGACACCGGCAAGCAGGTATACGCCCTGAAAGCGGCGGAAAAGGTGGCCGGGGTGATGGTGCTGGACGGGGAAAGGAACGAACTGTGCACCCTCTACATCGCCCCGGAAATGCAAAAGCGGCATATCGGCGCACAGGCGGTGCAGTTTGCCATTGCCCGGCTGGATAAAAAACGGGATATGCTGGTAACGGCCCTGGAAAAGGCCCCCCAGGCCCTGAAACTTTACCAAAATGCAGGCTTTTCGCAGGTAAAAGAGCGGCGCCTGTTGAATAAGAAATTTGATTTGTGGGAAATCCTGCTCATCCGCCCGGGTGAGGAAGAATAAAAGGAGGCAAACCCTTATGGAACTGTTAGGACAAAAGATTGATTTTCTGGGAGACAGCATCACCGAAGGCCACGGCACCAGCGATATGAACCGCCGGTTCACCGAACTGCTTTCCTCCGAATACGGCATCCTCACCGTGAACCACGGCATCGGCGGCACCCGGATTGCACGCCAGCGCACCCCCTCCCAGTACCCTGACCATGATAAGGATTTTATCTCCAGGGTGCCGGAACTGGACAGCGATGCGGATGTGATTGTGGTCTTTGGCGGCACCAATGACTGGGGCCACGGCGATGCCCCCCTTGGCACCATGCAGGACCGCACCCCCTAC
>JAZUQI010000300.1:0-1744 GCA_045605625.1 Clostridia bacterium | reverse complement strand
CTGATGGCCGTCATCCAGGCCAAAGCGCAGCCGCAGCACCTTTTCTTCCCGGGGTGTCAGGGTTTCCAGCACGTCCCACAGCTGTTCCTTCATCAGGGCATGGGAAGCGGCTTCCGCAGGGGCCGGGGCGTGATCATCTTCAATGAAGTCGCCCAGATGGCTGTCTTCTTCTTCACCGATGGGGGTTTCCAGGGAAACGGGCTCCTGGGCAATCTTGATGATTTCACGCACTTTGTTTTCGCTGATGCCCATGGCCTTGGCAATTTCTTCGGGGCTGGGTTCCCGGCCGTATTCCTGCAGCAGCTGCCGGGATACACGGATCAGCTTATTGATGGTTTCCACCATGTGCACGGGAATGCGGATGGTGCGGGCCTGGTCCGCAATGGCACGGGTGATGGCCTGGCGAATCCACCAGGTGGCATAGGTGGAGAATTTATAGCCCTTGCGATAATCAAACTTTTCCACGGCCTTGATCAGGCCCAGGTTGCCTTCCTGAATCAAATCCAGGAACAGCATGCCGCGGCCCACATACCGCTTGGCAATGGATACCACCAGGCGCAGGTTGGCTTCCGCCAGCTTTTTCTTGGCTTCTTCATCGCCCTGTTCCATGCGCATAGCAATTTCAATTTCTTCTTCAGCGCTCAGCAGCGGCACCCGGCCAATTTCCTTCAGGTACATGCGCACCGGGTCATCAATGCTGACCCCTTCCGGCACGGAAAGCTCCAGATCCTCGGGTTCAGGCTCCGTGGGCTGGGGGGGCAGTTCGCCGTCCCTTGTCACCACAATGCCCATTCCTTCAAAGGTTTCCAGAATGTTATCGAACTGTTCCGGGTCAATTTCATAGGCAGAAAGCTTGGTGATCACTTCGTCATAAGTAAGCACACCCTTGCTTTTTCCCAGTTCATACAGTTCGTTCAGTTTTGCCTGTTTTGCGTCCACTTGCGCACTCATGGCTCTCAAACTCCTTCCTGCCTTCAGCGTCCCTGTTGCTTTAACTGAGCCAATTCTTTGGAAAGATGCATGACTTCCTTCAGGGCCTGCCCCCTGGCTTGTTCATCGGTGGCAGAGCGCATCAGTTCCGTCATTTTGTTCATTTGTTGTTGTAAACGTTGTATCTGCAAATTGCGCAGGCAATCCTTGGCCACCTGTGCAGGGTTCTTTTTCTCCTCATCGGATAACACCGTAAACACTTCCCCGGCAGCCTGGCGGATTTCATCCGTTTCCGCTTCCTCCATAATTTTCATGGGCGGCGTTCCCTGCAACAGCATGCCGGCAATTTTCCGGTATGCCGGATGGGAAAAATCATCTTCGTTTACGGTTTCCTTCGGTAAAGACCCAAGGGCCAGAAGCGCCAATAGCGTCTGCTCTGTCTTATATCCTTCCGGCATACGCTGATGCCTTGGGGTATAGTCTTTCCTTTGTTCTGTTTGTTTATGCTGGCCCATTGCCTCGGGCGTAATGCCGATCTGGGCCATCAGCACTTCTTTGGAAAAGCCGGTTTGCACGCTTAACGCTTCCAGATGGTTTTCCATCTCCACCGGCTCTTTCACCGTTTTCAAAATTTGGGCACAGCGCTTGGCGTATTCCGTGCGCCCCTCCTGGCTTTCCAGGTCAAACTGGCTGCGCAGCCTTTGCATTTTGAAGGCCACCGCCCCCATGGGCCTGACCGCCCGGAACGCTTCCACACCCCGGTTTCGTATCATTTCATCCGGGTCCAGTTTATCCGGGAAGCTGAGCACTTTAA
>JAZUQI010000299.1:0-2067 GCA_045605625.1 Clostridia bacterium | reverse complement strand
ACAACCTGAATGCTTATGAACAGGAAATCAAGCGCATTCGCAAAGATGCGGCGGACCGGGAGAGGCTGCAGCATGATGTAAAGGTGCGTGCGGCCAAGGCCAAGGCGGAATTTGATAAGCTGAACGTGGCCTTCGATGCCGAATATAAGGAAAAAACGGTGGAACTGGAAGCGGCCAAGGCCAAGGCGGCAGAACTGGCAAAGCCTATTGAACCGGCCTTTATGGAGCGCTATGAAAATATCAAGCGCCACAGCGTGCCACCGCTGGCAAAGCTGAACGGCGATCAGTGCACCGGCTGCAACATGAGCCTGCCCTCCGCCGTTACCCGGAAAATCAAGGCCGGGGAACTGATTGAATGTGAAACCTGCGGACGGCTGCTGATCGTGCTGTAAGGAAGAGGCAAACCTCCTCAGGGTTCATGATAAACATTATTTGGTTGAAAGGGGATATGTGATATGAAAATGAAAATGGAATCGGTGGTTGTGAAAACCTGAAAATTGCATATCCGGGCGCAAGGAAAGGGGAAAGGCCCTTTTGATTGCAATGCCCAAATCCGCCAACCTGAAAATGAAAACATGCCATAACTGAAACAGCTGTATGCATGCCTTTTGAGGCTGCATGCGGCTGTTTTTTCGTGGCAAAATGAACGTGAAGGAGAATCAACAAAACAATGAATACCAATAAACAGATTGCCCGTATCATTGCTGTCCATAAGGAACGCTATGCTCTATATGATGAAGCCCATGGAGAATTCTACGGAAAACTGAAGGCCAGCAATTACTATCACTTATCCCAGTCCCCTTATCCTGTTACTGGGGATCTGGTGGAATACCAGTTCAATGAGGCAGGGGACAGCATGATCCTGAACACGCTGGAGCGGAAAACCTTCATCCAGCGCTTTGATGCCTGGACGGCGTCCAATGCCCAGGCCATTGCCGCCAATGTGGACGAAATTTTCATTCTGACTTCCGCCAATCATGATTTCAACCTGAAGCGCCTGCACCGGTATCTGGCGGCTTGCAGGCAGGGGAAGGCCAACTGTACCATCGTGATCACCAAGGCCGATGCAGCAGAAAACCCGGAAGCGTATCGCCTGCAAGTGATGCAGGATATGCCGGATGTGGACGTGATTTTAATCAGCGCCGTGACGGGCCTTGGCATTGACAAGGTGCAAAATAAAATGCCAAAGGGCAGCATCAGCGTGTTCCTTGGCTCTTCCGGCGTTGGAAAATCCACCTTGGTTAATTATCTTGCCGGGCGGCAGGTGATGGACGTGAACGGCATCCGGGAGGATGACAGCAAGGGCCGCCACACCACCACCCACCGGCAAATGGTGTTTCTGGATAGCGGCGCCATGGTGATTGACGTGCCGGGGATGCGTGAACTGGCGTTACTTGATGCAGAAGAAGGATTGCAGCAGACTTTTGCAACCGTTGCGGATTTTGAACAGCTGTGCCGCTTTTCCGATTGCACCCACACAAACGAACCTGGCTGCGCCGTGCGTGCGGCCATTGAAAGGGGAGAATTGAGCCCGGCTGCCCTGCAGGAATACAAAAACCTGCAACGGGAAGCCAAGCGTATGCGAAGGGAACGGGACATCATGGTATCCAAATACCGGAAGGAAATTAAAAATTCCCCCAAAAGAAGACGTTGATTGACGAAAAAAGGAAAGTGTGATACAATCCAAGCTGTGTTTCAAAGGCAGCTGAATGGCCGCGTGCCGCAAGGCATGAGGAAAGTCCGGGCACCATAGGGCAGGATGCCAGCTAACGGCTGGTGGAGGCGACTCCAAGGCAAGTGCAACAGAGAGATACCGCCGCAGGCAACTGCGGTAAGGGTGGAAAGGTGCGGTAAGAGCGCACCGGCGGCCTGGCGACTGTGCCGTCATGTAAACCCCATCCGGTGCAAGATTCCGGGGACACATAGGGCGGCCCGTCCTGTTCCCACAGTATCGCTTGAGCGCATTGGCGACTTTGCGCCTGGATAGATGGCCATTCTCGACAGAACCCGGCTTACAGGCTGCGCTTTGAAGCATGATAAAAGGCCCATCGCTTTGATGGGCCTTTT
>JAZUQI010000298.1:0-7189 GCA_045605625.1 Clostridia bacterium | reverse complement strand
TGGCGCTGCTGGCCCCCTTCCTCGGGGCGGCGGCGGATTTCAAGGGCATGAAGAAAAAGCTGTTCACCTTCTTCCTGATGGCCGGGGTGATTTTCACAGGGCTTATTGCCGCCACCAATGATTGGCGCATTATGCTGGTTGGGTATGTGATCAGCCGCATCGGCTTTGCCGGCAGCAATTTGTTCTACGATTCTTTCCTCACCGATATTACCGATAACGAAAGGATGGATAAAGTTTCCTCCTGGGGCTATGCCATGGGCTATATCGGCGGCAGCACCATCCCCTTTGTGATTTCCATTGTGATGCTGCTGGCGCTGGGCTACGGCAGCGTGTTTGCCCAGAAGTTCTCCGTGGTGATCACCAGCGTGTGGTGGATTATTTTCTCCATTCCCTTCCTGAAAAACGTGCAGCAGGAGCATTATGTGGAAAAACAGGAAGGATCCTTCATCAAAAATACCTTCCGCAACACCTGGGAAACCGCCAAGGAAATTTTCAAGCGCAAGGGCCTGTTCCTGTTCATCGTGGCCTATTTCTGCTATATTGACGGCGTTGGCACCATCATCAATATTTCCACTGCATACGGCAGCGCCCTGGGCCTTGGCAGCGTGGGCATGATTCTGGCCTTGCTCATCACCCAGGTGGTAGCCATGCCCTGCTCCATCGTGTTCCCCCGGATTGCAAAGAAAGTAACCGCCCGGAAGGCCTTGATGGGCGCCATCGTGGTGTATACCTTCATTTGCGTGGTGGGCTTTTACATGGGCTTCTCTCTGGAACCCCATCAGGAAAAGTATGAACAGACCCTGAAAACGGAATACTCCCAGAAGCTCAGCCATATTGACGATGAAATTGCTCTTTCGCTGATGGATGAAAGCAAAGCTATCTTCACAGAGATTGACGGCCACAAAAAGCTGCTGGAAAAATATGAAGCCATGCCGGAAGAGCAGAAGCTGAATCCTCAGGTAAACGAAGTGATCCAGGCGGACATTTCTTTCCTGGCACAGCAGGATGACGTAGTGTATGCTTACCGCCAAGCTGTTTCCAATTCCACGGTGCTGTTCTGGCTGATGGCCATTCTGGTTGGCACGGTGCAGGGCGGCATTCAAGCCGTTTCCCGTTCTTACTTTGGCAAGATGGTGCCCAAGGAACGCTCCAACGAATTCTTCGGTTTCTTTGATATTTTCGGCAAGTTCGCTTCTGTGCTCGGCCCCTTCCTCTATTCCCTCATTGCCGGATGGACGGGCCGCAGCAGCTATGGCGTTTTATGCTTGATTGTGCTGTTCATCATTGGGTTCGTATTGCTGCTTTTCGGCAAGAAATACATGGATGCCGAAGAAACGGCCTAAAATAACTTCATCTACCCTTGCCAGGCTGAAATGAACATCAGCCTGGCCTTTTTTTCTGTACGGGATAAGGTGGATTGCCTGACGTTCAGCCGGGCAGACAAGGCCAATTGGCTTTCGTGGGCCATATAGCGTCGCTTCAGGATATAACTGTATTCCGTGGGCATTCTCTCCAATATATCCCGAATGAAAAAGCGCTGCAGCCATCGGTCGCTTTCCGGGTCCGGGAAGGAAAGCAGAGTTTCCCGTCCATCGGACAGGTAAACGCATTTGCTGCTTTCCAGAAGCAGGGCCAGCTCCGCCTGTTCCATGCCTGCCCTTTTCGCCATTTCGGAAATGGTAGGCTCCCGGCCATACTTCTTGATTTGCTCATCCCGGAAGCGATTGGCGGCATTCAGCTTTTTCTGCTGCCGCCAGTTGAATTGCCTGGGCCGGGTTCTGCGCATTTCCCCCAGAATCAACGGCACCGCATAGGTAGAAAACGCATATCCCAGTTTTTCGTCAAACCCACGGATGGCCTTCATCAGCCCGATGCATCCGGCCTGAAAGGCATCCTGCCTTTGCTCAAACCGGCTGGATAGCGCCTGCACAAGGGAAGCATGCTTTCGCATCAGCATGGCAAGGGCTGCCGCATCCCCTGCCTGCGCCTTTTTATACGCCTCCATATCAGCCTGCCGTCAGTTTCTTTTCCATCAAAACCTGGGTGCCTTCATTGTGCCGGGATGTGACCTCCACTTTATCCATAAAGGTTTGCATCACAGAAAAGCCCATGCCGGAGCGTTCCTTTTCCGGCTGAGAGGTGTAAAAAGGCTGCATGGCTTTTTCAATATCTTCCATGCCGCAACCTTGATCTTTTACCACAATTTGAAAGATTCCATCGGAAAACAGACTGCATTCTATTTCCACTTCCCCTAATTTGTCCCGATAACCATGCACAATGGCATTGGTCACCGCTTCGCTGACGGCTGTTTTAATATCCGCCAGCACATCCAGGGTGGGGTTTAGTTGCACCGCAAAGGCGCTGACCGCCACCCGGGCGAAGCTTTCGTTTTCCGGCACGCTGAGAAAGGCGATTTTCATTCCGTTCATCCATTCCATTTTTCATTTCCTCCGTCACATGATATCAATGATTTGGTGCATGCCCGATAAACGAAACACCTTGGTTACCTGTGCATTCATATTCCGGACGGATAAAGTTCCGCCCCTTTGCCGCAACACCTTATAGCGCCCCAGAATTACGCCGATTCCGGAAGAATCCATAAAAGAAATATCCTCCATATCCAAGATCATGGTTTTCACCTGCCCATCCTGCAGGCACCCGTCCAGAATTCTGCGGATGCCCTGGGCACTGCAATGATCCAGCTCCCCTTCCATAAATACGGTGACGGTGTTCTTTTCCCGTTCCATGCGCATAGGTTTCTCCCTCCTTTTTCCTGCTGAATAAATTCAAAATGTACACATGGTTATCCTTCCTCGAAAAATGTCTGCTTATGCAGGATGGGGATAATTTTTCCAACAAAATTTGACATCCCCGTTCTCTTTACATGAAATTTGTACAACTTGGATGAAAATTGAATATTTTTTTAACCACGACCAAATTATCTTCCTTTTCCTTGATAGTTTTGCACAAAATGTAAATGCAGGTTTTGCATATTTGCAAGCACAATTTGCATAGATGCATTTTCATTTTGCATTTATAATACAAATATCAGGTATATTATTTGTTCATTGGAAAAAGGAATCCCATCAATTCTTTTAAACACTTCCGGGCATTGGTAATCCACCGCCGCCAGCATCACCGCTGCACCGCAAAGGCCTTCATTGCTGCCCTCATCGAACAAAAAGCGCATCAGGTGGGAGCAATCCTCATGATCCGGCTCAATGATGAAATCCGTATACACCCGGCCATGGGTGGTGGGCAGATGGCCCTTAAAGCCATGCACCGCCAGGTCCATCACCAGCAGATTAACGATCATTCGGCTTTTGATGCGAATATCCTCCGCATCGGCATAGATCATCAGGTTCACAAGGCCCAGAATATCATCCATGTAATAGCCCTGGGTCAGCCATTCGCTGAACCCAAAGCGCCAGCGCCAGTCAAGCCAGCGGCGCAGGAACGCTTCGCCGTGGGCTTTATGTTGCTTTCCCGTCATGCCGTTATTGGGGAAGATGGCATCCGGGAACATTTGCCCCACCAGATATTCTGCGCTGTAAAACAGCACCTGATGGTTTTCCGTAAAATAACAGGCGTGGATTTCGCCGGGTTCATCCAGCCAGTATTTAAAGCCAATCAGGCTTTCTTCCATGCGCTTTGCCAGATAATCCGGCAGGCGGTTGGTGCCCTTATGGGCCATCAGCATGCGAATCAAGGCCGGAATGACAAAATCGGCGCAATCCAGCCGTGTATCAATCCGGTCCAACGCCTTTTCGATGATATAGGGCCGAATGGCCGGCACCGCATTCTTTTCCTTGGCCAGTTCCATCAAGGCCAGGTCGTAATACAGCCCCTGGAAAGAATCCACCCCGTGATACGCCGTTACCGCTAACGCTTCCTGCACATTCTGTGCCATCTTCTGCCGGGCGCCATCGCACACCAGCTGCAAATATTCCAATCGGTTCATGTTTCTTCCCCCTGCGCAAGCAATGCATTGATATGGTTTTTCAGGCCCACTTTGATGGGCGTATCCGGCAGGCGAATGCCGGTCTTTGCCAGTTTTTCAAGGGTATAGGCCCGGTGGCACAAATGGCCGCTGTACTGGGGATTGGCATCCAGATAGCCAGTTTCGTCGATGGATTCAATATGTACCGGCACATCCACCAAATCCCCGATGATTTCATAATAATCCCGGTTGCGGATCACATCCGGGCCGCCGATGCAAAAGATTTGGTTGAACGTTTTTTCGTTTTCGATGCTGTCCAGCATCACACGCACCAAATCTTCCACGTAAATGGGGTGAATCAGGTATTCACCGCCACCAACCAGCCGCATGGGTTTTCCATTTTTGATTTGCTCCAGCAAATCCGGCTGCCGGGATTGTTCCGGGAAGCAGCCCAGGAAGGAACCGGCGCCGAAAATATGGCCGGGACGGAAAAGGGTGTAATCCACTCTCTTTCCCTCATCCTTTTCAAAAGCCAATTCCATTTGCCGCTTCAAAGCGCCATAGCCGCCATCCTGCATATAGCCTGTGCCGTTTTCATCCTGGGGCACGGCTTTATGGGAGGGATGATACACCGAATCCGTGGATACCACAATCAGCCGCCGGGAAAAGGCAGGCAGCACCGCCATATCCACTTCCGCCTGCTGGGCATTGAAGCAAATGCAATCCAGCACCGCATCGAAAGTTTGCCCTGTTTCAAGCAGGGCCCTTCTCAGCTGCTCCGCATCATTCCTGTCCGCCAGCACGCCATGAACCCCTGCAGGTAATTCCCTTTTCCCCCGGGTGACGCACCAAACCTGATGCCCCCTGCTCATTGCATGGCGGCACAGCCATCCGCTGACGAAGCCGCTGCCGCCCAGTACCAGTAAGCGCATAAAACCGTTCTCCTTCACAAAAACCCCATGAGCTGCTTCTTTGGCAGCCCACGGGGCATATCGATTTTTTTATCGTTTGGTCCAGATGGCCTTTTCCTGGGCCGTCAGGCACAGCTCAGCCGCCTTGAAAGCGTGATGCTGGGTCATGGCTTCTTCGGTGCCGTTTAAGCAATCCAGAATCAATTTGCCAAAGAAGGGATAGCCCGTCACCCCGGTGGCATTGAAATACTGTTCGCCCTGGCCGTTTACCAGATACACATGGTTTCCGCCCTGCATATCGGTGGCAAGGTTCACATATTTTCTCACTTCAATAAAGCCTTCCGTGCCCAGAATGGTCACCCGGCCGTCACCCCAGGTGCGAAGGCCATCCGGCGTGAACCAGTCCACCCGGAAATAGTTATTGGTGCCGTTTTTGCCGGTAATCATACAATCGCCGTAATCTTCCAGTTCCGGGTAATCGGGATGATTGAAATTGGCAATGCGGCTGAACATCACCGTGGCATCTTCTTCCCCGGCAAAGTGCAGGTATTGCTCAATCTGGTGACTGCCGATATCGCACAGAATGCCGCCGTATTTTTCCCTTTCAAAAAACCACTTGGGCCGGCCCGGTGCACCCAGCCGATGGGGGCCGTAGCCATTCACGGCCACCACTTTGCCAATAGCCCCCTGTTCCACCATGTTACCGGCCAGAAGGGAACCTTCATCGTGGAGCCGTTCCGAATAATACACCATATATTTCTTGCCCGTTTCTTTCACCTTTTCCTTGGCGCTGTTCAGCTGCGCCATGGTGGTGAAGGGGGCTTTATCGGTGAAGTAATGCTTTCCGGCATCCATGGCACGAAGGCCAAGGGCGCAGCGCTCGCTGGTGATGGCAGCGCCTGCGATCATGTGGGTTTCTTTATCGCCCAGGGCTTCTTCTTCGCTTCTGGCCACTTTCACCTGGGGAAAAGCCTTCACAAAGTTTTCCACTTTTTTCGGATCCGGATCCCACACGTATTTCAGCGTGCCGCCGGCTTCCGTCAGGCCGTTGCACATGCCGTAAATATGCCCATGATCCAGCCGCACGGCAGAAAAAACAAATTCTCCTTCTTTTACCACCGGCTGGGGCTTGCCCTTGGGGGCATAGGTCATACCATCTGAAACTTTCATGTTATTTTCCTTTCCCGAAACCGCCAAAGCTGATTTCGCCTTCAAATTCCGTTACAGATTTGGTTTTTTCATAAAAATGGGGAACGCTTGCCCGGATGCCATCCACGGTATAGAAGGGATCATCGGGCTTCAGGGGCATTTCCACCGGCAGATGGGTGGAACCGGCCTTATAAATGGCGGTAATCAGTTCCACGGCCAGTTTGCCGTCTTCCCCGCCAATGGCCATCTCTTCATTCTTTTCAATGGATGTGATCACGCTTTCTAATTGCCCCACATGCATTTCATAAGGGATGGGCGGTAAGGTTTTAAGGAACGCATCCGCCTGTTCCTGGAACGCTTCATCCGGGTGATTCAAGGGGAAGCCGTTGGGCTGGCCAATGGAGGCATACACCGTATAAGGGGCGGCGATTTTCGCCTTTTCACATTGGAACACCAATTGCTGTTCTTCCTGGTGATGCACAACGGAGGCCGTCACCGTGGCAAGGGCCCCGGGGTATTCCATAACGGAAACGGAAAGGTCTTCCACCTCGGCGTTATCGTGGGCGGTGTTTGCCATCATGCTCACAACACGCTTTGGCCGCCCCATCATCCAGCCCAGCATATCAATATGGTGCACGGCATGGTTCAGCGTGCAGCCGCCGCCTTCCTTTTCCCAGGTGCCGCGCCACCACAGGTCGTAATAGCAATGGGAACGGTACCAGAAGGAATCCACCTGGGCATGGCGCACAGGGCCTGCAATGCCGCTGTCCAGCAGGGCTTTCAAATCCCGGATGGGTTTACGGAAACGGTTCTGGGCAATGTTGGATAATTTCTTGCCGCTTTCATCCCGGGCTTTCAGCATGGCATCGCATTCCTCCAAAGAGGCGGCCATGGGCTTTTCCCACACCACGTTTTTTCCGCTTCTGAGGGCGTTGATGCTGATTTCCGCATGGGCAAAGGGCGGCGTGCAAACATCCACCAGATCAATATCCAATCCCAGAATTTCCTGATGATCCAGATACACGCCGCAATCCAGCCCGTATTGCTCTTTTACCTTCTGTGCCTTTCCCGGCACAATATCCACCAGGGCCACGATTTTGCATCTTTCCGGGAACATCAAATAGGCCTTCATATGGGCGTGGGAGATATTGCCGGTACCAACAATAGCAATCTTTACCATGGCTTACGT
>JAZUQI010000297.1:0-2364 GCA_045605625.1 Clostridia bacterium | reverse complement strand
GGAAGGGGAGGGCATTTTGTGCCTCACCCTGTACCGGCAGGGTAAAGCGGAAAACATAGAAATGCATTGGGAATAAGAAAAGCCCGTTGCAGTTTTTGCAACGGGCCTTCATTCGCTCTTTTAGTTATGCAGGCGGTTGGGGTAGGTTTTGATGAAAGCGCCGTCCACCCATTCCGTCATCACTTCGGCGAAGTGGGCCTGCTGGGCGGAGAAGAGAAGGCTCTGTTCCAGGCTGGCCCGGGCGGCTTCCTGTTCATAGGGGCCTTCTTCCACGTCCCCGGCGTACTGGATGATGTGGAAGCCGTATTCCGTTTCCAACAGCGTTACATCGCCCACCTGTTCCAGGCCCATGGCGGCCTTCTGGAATACGTCGGAGAAGTTCGTATACCCATCCCTGATGGCGTAGCCATTCTTGGGGGCGGTGGTATCCACGCTGTGCTGGGCCATCAGGGCATCAAAATCCGCCCCTTCTGCGGTGGCCTGGGCATAAATTTCTTCGGCCTTGCCCCGCAGGTTTTCCAGGGCAGCTGCTTCGGCGGCGTCCAGATCCGCCTGGGCGGCATCCATTTCTGCCTGACGGGCAGCCTTGTTTTCTTCATCGGCGGTGCCCACCAGCCCGGCAGCGGAAGCCAGCAAATTCTGCTTTTCCGCAATCACGGCCTGATCTTCATCGGAGAAAATCAGCACAATGTGCTTCACCAGCCGGTAACCGGCCGGGGCGTAATAAACGGTGTTGCCCACGTTCACCGCATCGCCGAAAAGGTTGGGGTCGGCGGTGAAAGAGGCCTTTTGTTCTTCCATTTTCTGGTTCAGCTGTTCATCCACTTCAGCGGCGGAAACGGCCACGTCCTTCACCACATAATCCGCCAGTTTATCGATGATTAGGTTATGGGTTTGGTTCTGGATGAAGTTTTCTTCCGTAATATCATACTGGGCGGCGTAGGCCACGGCATTTTCCCGGGCCTGCGCTTCTTCCTGATCGGCGTAGAGGGAGGAAATGATCTGGCTGAGCTGATCTTCATAGGTGGCCTTGGCGGTGGTTTTCACCTGTTCCAGTTCTTCTTCGGTCAGCTGATCCAGCGAAAGTTCCTTGGCCTTCTGGATGGCCACCATCTGGTTGATGTTGGAATTGAGCACTTCATCGGCCACGGTGAGCCTGTCCGTGGGCAATTCCATATTGATGCCGTAGTAGGCCATATACAGGGCGTTCATTTGCTGGTTGTAGGAAATCTGGTTATCGATCTGCAGGTTGATTTCGGCCTTGGTCATGGTTTCGCCGTTCACGGCCAGCACCACCGCATCATCCCCGGCGGAGCAGCCGCTCATCAGCATAATCAGGCAAACAAGCAGGGCGGCCAAACGCATTTTTTTCATGGGAATCACACTCCGTTTTCATTTTAATTGGGTTTTTTCTTTTGCTCCAGTTTCTTATAGGTGCCGTCTTCCTGCTCCATATACACGTTATCCAGCGTCAGCCGCAGGTTTTCCTTGAATTCATCAATGTATTGACGGCGCAGGGCTTCCTGTTCCTTTACTTCATCCGGGGTCAGCCCCACGGTTTTCTTTTTTCTTGCCAGTTCGTTGATACGATCCACCTGTGCTTTTTCCATGGGATCAGGCCTCCTTTTTCCGGCAGCGCATGCCCAGATACACCGGGATGGCCACCAGCACCACAAACAGGGCGTACAAGAGATAGCGGTTCAGTTCGGTACGGTCAATGGCGAATTCCAATGCCACGCCCAGCACGGAAATCACCACCATCATCAAAAGCAGAAGGCCCATTTGCTTTTTGCTTTTGCCGCTGCGCCGGGCGGCATACATCAGCCCCCCGATCAGCACCAGAATAGCCAGCACCTGCTGCATGCGGATGAAGGTATAGCTCATATGCCGGTCATACCTTAGGCTTTCCATAATGATCTGGCTGGCACCAAACAGCAGAAGGAACAGAACGAAGGTGTTGCCGTCCCTTTCCTGCTTTTTCACATCCCGGGCCAGCACAAACAAAATCACAAGGGCGCAGATTGCTTCCATCAGGTAAGTGGCCAGATAGCTTTCCGTGCCGTCGGATACGGCGATGGGCCAGGTTTTGGTAAATTCGTAAATCAGGGGCCGGCTGACGCCAAAGCCGGCAAATTCGGGGTAAAACATTTCCCCAAGCCTTGCAAAGAACACAAAGGCCAGGCAGGCCGGGGCAAACACATCCATGAACTTCAAGGAGGATTGTTTCAGCATTTTTCCGGCCAGGGCAGCCCCCAAAAAGCCGCCCAGCAGCGCCCCCATCATGGAATAGCCGCCGCCGGAAAACAGGCCGGGCTTCATTTTGCCAAGAAAGGGAGCATCCACATTGAAGGAAAACAGGCTGAA
>JAZUQI010000296.1:0-4157 GCA_045605625.1 Clostridia bacterium | reverse complement strand
TATGGATGCCGACAAGCAGGCTGCTTATGACACCCTGTATTACGTCCTGGTGAACACCATCCGTCTGTATGCCCCCGTGGCCCCCATCATGGCGGAACATCTGTATCGCATCCTCACCGGCGAAGAATCTGTGCATCTGGCGGATTGGCCCCAGATTGCGGAAAGCTATCAGGACGAAACCCTGCTGCAGCAGGTGAGCCTGGTGATGGATATCATTTCCCTGGCCCGCTCCATCCGCAGCAAGAACAATATCAAAAACCGCCAGCCCCTGCCCCTTTTGCAGGTGGCCCTCAATGATAAGGCCCAGAACGCCGTGGTGGAAGATTTCCGGGCCATTATTGCGGAAGAATTGAACGTGAAGCAGCTGGAAGTGATGGACGATGTGGAAAAGATCGCTACCGTCAAGTATGCTCCTTTCTTCGATGCCATCCGCAATAAGTACCCCACCCAGATTCCCCTCATCATCAAGGCCATCAAGTCGAACCAGTTCAAGCTGGAAGGCGATAAGGCCCTGCTGAATATCAATGGCGAATACCAGGCCTTTGACAGCGATGTGCTGCTTATCACCTACGCCGCCAAGGCCGGCATGCACGTGGCGGGGGATAAAGGCGTGGTGGTTTCCCTGGATTTGACGGTAAACGAAGAACTGCGCCGGGAAGGCCTGGCCCGGGATATCGTGCGCCGCATTCAGGATGCCCGCAAGCAGCTGGGCTGCGAAATCACGGATCGCATCACCCTCTGCGTGGCCGACGGCGCCTTGCCCGAAGGCTGGCAGGATTATATCTGCGGCGAAACGCTGAGCAGCATCGCCCCCATCGAAAAGGAAGATCTGAAGATTGACCTGTTTGAAGGCGAAGAAGCCGTGGCCCTTCTGATTAAAAAATAAGTAAACAAAAAGGGACGTCTTTCCACGAAGGAGAGACGCCCTTTTTCATGGAGGAAATGATATGGAATATTTGAATGCCTACACCTGGGGCCACGGCTCCCCCCGGGGCTTTACCAAAAAGAGCGATGAGTGGAAGCATTCTCTGGATGAAATGGTTGCCTCTTCCGGCTGCGATACCCTGCTGCTTCCCATTGCCGCCCGGCAGGATCATGCCTTTTCTACCCAGGTGGATTTTGAAACCGATGACGTGATGAGCCTGGAAGATGCGGAAACGGTGTGCCAATACGCCCGGGAAAAGGGCCTGAAAATCATCATCAAGGCCATGGTGAACTGCCGGGACGGCTATTGGCGGGCCTACATCCGTTTCTTTGATACCTTTGTGCCCACCGAACCCACCTGGGCGGAATGGTTCCAAAGCTATTCCGCCTTCACGGCAGAGCTGGCCAAGCTGGCAGAAAAGGTGCAGGCGGAGCTTTACTGCATCGGCTGCGAAATGGTGGGCACGGATCACCGGGCCGAGGAATGGCGCAGCCTGATTCAGGAAGTGCGAAAGCATTACCACGGCCCCATTACCTACAACTGCGATAAATTCCAGGAAGATCATGTAACCTGGTGGGATGCGGTGGACGTGATTTCCTCCTCCGGCTATTACCCCATCGATCAACTGGATTTCCACTTTGACCGCATCCGGAAGGTATCCGAAGCCTTCCAACGGCCTTTTATGTTCATGGAATGCGGCTGTCCCAGCCGGGATGGAAGCCAGTACGTGCCCAACAACTGGAACTTTGGCGGTGCCCTTTCCCAGGAAGCCCAGCGGCTGTGGTTTGATGCCTTCTGCCAAACCCTGCTCAAAAACCCCTGGGTGCGTGGCAACGGCTGGTGGGATTGGAGTGCCCTGCGCCTGTATCCCCCGGAAAAGGCCATGGAAAATAACGGCTACTGCACCTATAAAAAGCCCAGCGAACAGGTGCTGCTCCGCTTCAGCGAAGAAGTGAAAAAACGGGAACAAAACGGCTGAACATAGAAAAGCGATGGATTTTTCCACCGCTTTTTCTTTACGAAAGCATATCTTCCATTTCGGTTATCGTCAGGATGCGCATCTGCTGAAAGGAATCCCCAAGAACAAAACCCTTCTCCTGCCCTTCCCGGTTTCGGTACAGCATTTTCATGGGGCAGGGATTAATCAACAGCAGGTTTTGCCGGGGCATATTCAGCTGTGGGGCCACCGCCTGAAAATCATAGGCCGGGAACAGCTCCGGCCGGCTATCTCCATGAAACCGCACCTGCAAAAGCAGGCCCATCATCCACCGCAGGCTGTATTTTCTTTCATCATGCAGGATCAATGCCGTATGCCGCCGGGGAACACCGAATAATTTCACGGCATACACATCTGTTTCGGTTGCCAGTGCAAAATCTGCATTCTTTCCGTACCGGGTTCCAAGAAACCACAGCGGCCCGGATGCGTGCAACGTGCAGCCTTTTTCCCGGCACAGGGCTTTCATTCGCCTTTTCAGGCACATGCGATGGATGCCCCACCGGCAGAAGGGAAGCACCACTGCCACAACCAATATCAGCAGGAAAACATATAATAGAAACATTTTTTCTCCTTTTCCAAAGAACAAGTCTGCACCACGCCATCGTGTTGCAGACTTTGGTTTGTTTATTCTGCCATTTCTGTTTCTTCCGCATCATCCGCATCGTTGTGGATGTTCAGCTTGGCCCGGTATTGCTTGGGGGGAATTTGGCACTGGCTGAGGAAGGCCCGGTGGAAGGTGCGGGGGTTGCCGTAGCCGCACAGGTAGGCAATCTGGGAAATGGAATTGGTTGGATCCTGCAAAAGGGCGCATGCCCGGTCAATCCGCAGCGTATTGATATACTGACGGAAATTGATTTTCAGCTGCTGGGAAAAGATGTGGGAAAGGTGAATGCGGCTGATGCCCAGGGCATGGGCGGTGCTTTCCAGGGAAAGGGGTTCGGTGAAATGCTGGGAAATATAATGGAACACCTGATAAGAAAGGCCCATTTCCAGGTGCTTGTTCACCGGCACCAGGCTCATGCCGGGCAACAGATACCCCAGAATCAGGTGCAAATAGCCAAGCCGCAGCTGCCGGAACTTTTCCGGGGCCAATTGCATCAAATCCTGAATCAGCCGGGAAATGGCCCCATCCTGCTGGCGACGGGAAATGCAGGCCGTCTTTGGCACCATGGTGCGGAAGGTGTTATGGAATTCCTGAATTACGCCGGGCACAAAAATCATGGCCATGCCATCCACATCTTCCGATACTTCATCATAGCTGTGGGGCACCGCCGGGAACGCAATGCCAATATCCCCCGGGCCAAGGCGCACCTTTTCCCCGCCGATGGTGAGCACTATGTGGCCTTTGGAAAGGCACACCATTTCCACCGCATCATGCACGTGCATGGGGAAAGGATGGTCGCAAATCGGGCCGGAAAAAAAGCTTTCCGCATCCTTGTGGGGATTATCTTCATAAAATACAGGCGCCATGCGTACACTTCCTCTATCATACATTCATTGTCAGTTTACCCGAATGTCACAAACTTGTAAAGAAAAAGGATATTTTTGTCCTCTTTCTTTTTCAATCATGCATTGTTAAATGAATTTTTAATATTCTATAATTGTATCAACTGGGAGAGATATTCCCAAAATATCAAAAAAGGAGAGACACACACATGCGTAAACTGTTTGCAGCCCTGCTGGCTCTGGTAATGGTTTTGTCCATGGCTTCCTTCGCCCTGGCCGAAGAACCCATCACCGTCACCGTGTTCCGCGGCGATCCCGGCGACCAGCCCACCGAAGACAACCGTATCTACAAGATGATCGAAGACGAATTCGGCATCAAGTTCGAAATCGAATTCCTGGCTGGCGACCTGGACGAAACTCTGGGCACCAAGATTGCCGGCGAAGACTATCCCGATCTGTTCGACGGCGGCAACTCTGCTGAAAAGCTGATCAACGCCGGCGCTCTGATCGACCTGCTGCCCTACATCACCGAAGAAAAGACCCCCAACCTCTACAACCACATCAAGGATCTGCTGCCCCAGCTGGTGAATGAAAACGGCGAACTGTTCATCATCCCCAACTACGGCATCAACTATCATCAGCAGATCGTGAATGCCTGCAACGGCCCCGCTTTCTTCATCCAGAAGCAGGTTCTGGCTTGGGACAACTATCCCCAGATCAAGACCCTGGATCAGTACTTCGATCTGATCGAACGCTTCATCACTGCTAACCCCACCGATAAGAACGGTG
>JAZUQI010000295.1:0-7912 GCA_045605625.1 Clostridia bacterium | reverse complement strand
GCCTGACCGCTCCATGGAACAGCAAATCAAGCGGCCCCTGTTCACCGTGCTTCCGGTGATGGGGCTGATGATTGTTGTGTTGATGGGCATGATGCTGGCCGTCAACCGGCAATACACCGGCGTTTTGCAAAGCGCCAATACTGCGGCGGATTTTAACAAGGAATTCAAAACCATGCTGGATTCGGGGATGTACAACCATGTGATTGCCCCCCGCAGCACCGCTTCTTTGGAAACCTTGCCCATGGATGTATTGGATGATGCGGTGGATGTGCTAAAGCGCCTGGAAACCACCACCACGCTGCGGGATAACCGCTGGCGGGTGCAGAGCATGCTGGATATGTGCGAAAACCTGCGCAAATACATGGTGGAAATTGCGCTGGAGGAATCCTATGATGAACGGATGGCCCTGCTGGAGCGCAATATCCGGGGGGAAACGGGGCTTACCAAGCTGATTGAAACCTATATGCACGATTTCACCGATGATGAAGTGCGGGAAATGGCCCGGCTGCAAAAATGGATCACCACCCAGGTGCTGGGGGTCATCGTGGCTGCTGCCGCCGGGGTGGTGGTGCTGACGCTGGTGCTTTCCTGGTATTCCGTGCGGATCACCCGGCGCATTACGGAGCCCATCGGCGCCCTGTCCAGAAAGGCCCAGCAATTCGGCGAGGGGGATTTTTCCTCCGTGCCGGTTCAAACCCATATCACGGAACTGAAAACCCTGGACAGCGGCTTTGACGAAATGGCCGGCCGGGTGAACGCCCTGATGGCCAAGCAGATTCAGGACCAGAAATCCCTCCACCGGGCGGAGCTGGAACTGTTGCAGGCCCAGATTAACCCCCACTTCCTCTATAATACCCTGGATTCCATTGCCATTCTGGCCGAAAGCCAGCGGGAGGAGGACGTGGTGAACATGGTGACCAGCCTGTCCGCCTTCTTCCGCAATTCCCTGAACAAAGGGGAGGATATTATTTCCCTGGGGGCGGAGCGCACCCAGGTGGCCAGCTATCTGGAAATTCAGCAAATTCGCTACAGCGATATTCTGCAATATGAAATCCACATCCCGGATGAATTATTGGATTGCCGGGTGCCCAAATTGATTTTGCAGCCGCTGGTGGAAAACGCCCTGTATCACGGCATTAAAAACCGCCGGGGCATGGGGAAAATCACCGTCACCGGGGAGGCGGACGGGGAAGATTTGCTGTTGAAAGTGACGGATAACGGCGCCGGCATGGATGAAGAACAGGTGAAGGAACTGCAGGCCGGCATCTATGAAGATAAGCACACGGGGCTGGGCCTTGTGAACGTGCACAAGCGCATCCGCCTTTACTGCGGCGAACCCTACGGCCTGTTTTTTGAAAGCCAGATGGGGAAGGGCTCCTGCGTATCCATCCGCCTGCCCCAAAGCCGCACCCTGGGAAAGGAGAAAGAACCGTGATGAAAAAATGCCTGCTTCTTTTGTGCCTGCTGGGGGCATTGTGCCTGTGCGGATGCAGCCCGGCGGCCCCCGGCGGCACCGAGGATTTTGATGATTTTATTGTGGTGGGCTTTTCCCAGGTGGGGGCGGAAAGCGATTGGCGAAATGCCAATACCAAATCCATGCAGGCCGCCCTTTCCCCGGAAAACGGTTACCGGCTGATTATTGACGACGCCCAGCAAAAGCAGGAGCGGCAAATTACCGCCATCCGCAATTTCATCCATCAGGGGGTGGATTACATCGTTCTGGCCCCCACCACCGAAAAGGGATGGGATACGGTACTGCTGGAAGCCCGGGCGGCGGAAATTCCTGTCATCATTGTGGACAGGATGGTCGAAGTGGAAGATGATTCCCTGTTCACCAGCTGGATCGGTTCCGATTTCAGGCGGGAAGGGAATACTGCCGTGGCATGGATGCAACAGCATTTTGGCGCTGCGCCCCTTCGCATTGTGCATTTGCAGGGAAATATCGGCTCCTCCGCCCAGATCGGCCGCACCGCCGGGCTGGATGAGGGATTGAAAAACAACGAAAACTGGCAGCTGGTTTACCGCAATTCCGGGGATTTTACGCAAGCAAAAGGCCAGGAGCTGGTGGAAGCGCTGCTGGCCGAACATGTGGCATTTGATGTGATTTTTGCGGAGAATGATAACATGGCCTACGGGGCCGTGGATGCGCTGAAGAACGCCGGGCTGGTTCCGGGGAAGGATGTTTCCATCATTTCCTTCGATGCCAACCGGGCGGCGCTGGAGATGGTGCTTTCCGGGGAAATTGCCTATGACGTGGAATGCAATCCCCTGCACGGCCCCCGGGTGCAGAAAATTATTGAAAAACTGGAAAAGGGCCTGGCTACGCCCAAGCTCACCTATGTGGAGGAAGGGGCCTTTGATGCCCGGAATACCTCCCCGGAAATGCTGGAAAGCAGGGGTTATTGATCCTGCTGGGTCAGGTTCCGGTATTCCTTGGGGGTGATGCCTTCCGTTTTGCGGAACACATGGGAAAAATAATTGGGCTCGTTATAGCCGATTTCCATGGCAATGGCGGATAATTTCATGTTGGTGGTGGCTAGTAATTCCTTGGCCCGTTCCATGCGCATGCCCGTCAGGTAATGGATGAAGGAGCGGCCCAGGGTTTGGGAAAACACGGTGCTGAAATGGGCGGAAGAAAGGCCCACATATTTGGCCACGCTGATGAGGGAAATATTGGGGTCACAGAAGTTTTCCGCCACATATTTTTCCGCCTTGCTGATCACATGGCTGTATTTCACCCCGGCCATGTTTTCCTGCTTCATGCTGGCGGCCTGCTGCAAAAGCTCAATGGCCATTTCCCGGAAACTTTCCTTGCGGCCGGATGCGGCGAAAATGTCGTGCCGGTCGCTTAATTTTGTGGCTATATCCTTCATATCCACCCCGGGGGTGACCCGGGCCATTTGCTGCGCCGTGATTTTCAAAAGATCCAGCAGGGCGTAATAGCGCATCAGCATGCTGCCAAAGCGGCCCCCTTCCGGGCTTTCCAGCACATCATCCACCAGTTGGGGCACATCGGAAGCGGCGGCGTGCAGCAATTTCTGCTGGAATCCCTCCCCGAAGGGATTGCCGGATTCCATCATTTCCACGGCAATCTGGGCGGTATCGTTTACGTCCACCACCTGGCCGGTGGCCATGCTGTACACCTTTTTCAGCACATCCGCCGCCGTTTTGTAGGCGGCGCACACGCCGCTGAGCCGGTTCACCGTGTTTCCCGTTACGGCGGTGATGGTGGGGCACATTTCCTTCATTTCATGGCGGAAAATGGTGATGAACTGGTACACCTTTTCGCTCACTTCCTCCGCCGTCTGGCCGCAGCACAGCACCGTCACCTGGTTGGCCTCCCCAAAGTAATACAGGGGCAGCTTTTGCTGAGCCAGAATGTTTTCCACGGTGTTGCGGATGGGCCGGTGGTTCATTTCTTCCGATCCCAGGTCAAACAACACCAGCTGGTAGCAGGGCTTCACAATATCCAGTTCCAGCGCCCGGGCCCTTTCCAGCAGCGTGGCCGTATCCAGCCCGCCGTACAATAACTGCTGCATAAAGTGCTGGCGCAGGGCGTGCTGCACTTCATCCTGATTATAGCCCTTGGGCAGGGCGCTTTTCTTTTTGCCCTCTTCAATCTGCCGGGCCATATCCTCAATCACTTTGGTCAATTCCGCCGGGCGGATGGGCTTGAGCAGATATTGATCCACCCCCAGGGAAATGGCCTTCTGGGCGGATTCAAAATCCCCATAGCCGCTGATGATGATGATTTTAAGCCAGGGCATCATGGCCTTGGCATGGCGGATCAACTCGAAGCCATCCAGAAAGGGCATGCGGATATCCGACAGCACAATATCCGGCATCAGATCCTGCATCATGGACAGGGCCATTTCCCCATCCGATGCTTCGCCGCAAAAGGCAAAAGGCCCGGGCATATTTTCAATCACGTTCCGGATGCTCTGGCGGATGAGCAGTTCATCTTCCACCACAAAGATCTGATACATATCCCTTCCCCTTTCGCTGATGATGCCTGTGCATTGTGAAAAATGGCGTTTTGTTTCTTTCTTTCAATTATTATACTCCAATTCTTCCGTTCAGGCAAGTGCAGGCAAAAAGGCCGGCCCCTTCCGGAATGCAAGGCTATTTCCGGCGAAGGATGGAAGTAATTGTTGAAGTGCGGAAAATTATGTGGTATAATTACATCACATAAGTTGAGGATAGCTTGCTGGCAATATTTGGCAGCGGCCCTGTTTTTGTCTGTGGATTTTTGCCAAGGAGGAGATAAATAATGAGCAAATTTGTGATTGCCTGCCCTGTATGTAACCGGTATGCCGAGGGGAAAACCGGCTTTTTTGCCACCCGGAAAATTCATTGCGCCTGCGGAAACACCATCCATGTGAAAACGGATAAGCTGACCAGCCGGGTGTGCCCGTCCTGCGGCAATAACGTGCTGTATGACCAGACGGAGGGGAAAAACGCCAAGTGCCCGGTGTGCCAGGCGGCGCTGGTGACGGATGAATCGCTGAAAAACCTGGTGCATTTCCGCTGCGATACCTGCGGCTGCAGCCTGCAGGCGGATAAGAGCGCCCATCTTTTGACCTGCCCCGTGTGTGATACCCAGCACGATGTGCAGCTGAAGGTGAAGCTGCATCAGGAACAGGCGGAGGGCATCCCCATCCTGATCCGCTATGAAGGGGATAACAAAACCTTCGTCTGGAAGCACCCCCATACGGATTTTGTGACCGGCAGCCAGCTGATCGTCCATGAATCCCAGGAGGCCATTTTCTTTAGAAACGGCGAGGCGCTGGATTCCTTCCCGGCTGGCCGCTATACCCTGGAAACGGCGGTGCTGCCCAAGATGGATGCGCTGTATCCTTTACCGGTGCAGGGCCACCCCTTCCATGCGGAAGTGTATTTTATCAACCTGGCCACCCATCTGGGCATCAAATGGGGCACCAACAGCAAGGTGGGGCTTTTTGACCCGGCCACCGGCATCCATGTGGAGCTGGGGGCCTCCGGCGCCTTTAACCTGCGGGTGACGGATGCCCGGAAACTGGTAATGCGTGTGGTGGGCACCACCGATTCCTTGACCCAGGACCAGGTGTTTGGCGGGGATATGAGCTATTTCCGCACCCTGATTATGACCAAGGTGAAGGGCAATCTGGCCCGGGTGATTAAGGAAAACCACATCAGCGTGCTGGAGTTGGATGAACAGGTGGAATTAATCAGCCGGGTGCTGAAAGAGGCCATCAACCCGGATCTGGCGGAATACGGCCTGTTTATGCCGGAATTTTATGTGGCCAATATCGTCACCCCGGAGGATGACCCCAATTTCCGCCGGATGAAGCAGCAGCATGCGGAGCAATACCTGCGTGTGCGGGAAGAGCAGATTCGCAAGGCGGAGGCGGAAGCGGCCTTTGAACGCAAGGCGGTGGAAGCCCAGACGGCTGCCCGGATGAAAGTGATCGGCGCCCAGGGGGATGCGGATGCCATTCGCATTCAGGCCCAGGCAGAGGCGGAAGCCTACCGCATGCAGGCGGAAGCGGAGGCCCAGGAAATGCGCATGAAGGGCTACACCTATCAGCAGGAAACCGCCCGTCAGGTGGGGCTGGAAGCGGTGAAAGGCGAAGGCGGCTTTGTAGCCGGTGTTGGCGGCATGGTGGGGGATGTGATGCAGCTGGGCGTGGGCCTGGGGGCCATGGGCAGCGTGATTGGCATGACCAAGGACGCCATCAACCCCATGATGCAGCAGGCCGTTTCCATGGCCGGCTGGGATTGCGCCTGCGGAAAGACGGGCATCTCCAGCAATTTCTGCCCCAACTGCGGCAGCAAGAAACCGGAAACTTCTTCCGGCTGGAACTGTGCCTGCGGCCAGACGAACATTACCGGCAATTTCTGCCCCAATTGCGGCACGAAGAAGCCTTCGGCCCCTGCCGCCTGGGATTGTGCCTGCGGCCAGACGAACATTACCGGCAACTTCTGCCCCAATTGCGGCACGAAGAAGCCTTCGGCCCCCGCCGCCTGGGATTGCCCCTGCGGAAAGACGGGCATCACCGGCAATTTCTGCTCCAACTGCGGCCATAAGAAAGGGGAATAAAAAATGAAAAAGCTGAATGTACATGCCCTGGCGCTGGGCGCCCTGGCCCTGATCGTTTATACGGTGCTGGCCTTTTTGCTGCCGTTTATGCAAAATGCGGTGTTCTTTGTGGCCTTTGCCTGCACGCTTTTGATGTTTGCGGTTACGGGGGCGGCGTTCTGGCGCTCCTTCCGCAAGGATGAAACCCTGGAAAGCAAGGTGCTTGGCTGGCCCATTTTCAAGGCGGCGGTGCTGGGCCTGATGGTGCAGGCGGCGGTCAGCTTTGTGCTGATGGCCCTGGCCGGGCTGTGCCCCGTTTGGGTGGCGGTGCTGGTGGAAGTGGCAGTGCTTGCGGTGTGCGCCGGGCTGTTGATTGTAAGGGATGCCGGAAGGGAAGTGGTGGCCGCCTCGGAACAGGCCCTGCCCGATACCACCAGGGCCATGAAGGCCCTGCGCCAGCAGGCCAAGGCCGTGGCCGCCGTCCAGCAGGATGCCCAGGTGCAAAAGGCCGTGGAAAAGCTGGCGGAAGCCTTGCAGTTTTCAGACCCCGTTTCCTCCCCGGCAACGGAAGAAATGGAAACGGCCCTGGCCGGGCTGCTGGCCCAGATCAAGCTTGCGGATCATAAGGAAGAGGCCCTCAAGCTGGCAGAACAGGCAGCCAACCTGCTGTGCCAGCGCAATGATGCGGCCAGAATGGGCAAATAAACAGGCCTTGCGGAACAACGGAAGGAAATTGAACAGGAACGAAGCAAAGAACGTGAATATACCGAAGGAGCATCTCCCATGATTATCAAATGCAAAATGTGCGGCGGCGATATTCTTTTCCAGCCCGGGGATACCTATGGCACCTGTGAGTTTTGCGGCAGCGTGTGCACCATTCCCAAGGTGGAGGATGAACAGCAGGCCAACCGCTATAACCGGGCCAATCATTTCCGGCGCCAGTGTGATTTTGATAAGGCCATCGGGGCCTATGAAAAAATACTGGAAAGCAATGAAGGGGATGCCGAAGCCCATTTTGGCATTGCGCTGAGCCGCTATGGCATTGAATATGTGGAGGACCCTGCTACCGATAAACGGGTGCCCACCTGCCATCGGGTGCAGGTGAAATCCATCCTGGCGGATGAGGATTATCTGGCGGCGCTGGAATATGCGCCGGATAACTACAGCCGGGAATTGTATGAAAAGCAGGCCCGGGAGATTGCGGAAATTCAAAAGGGCATTCTGGCCATTTCCGGCAGCGAAAAGCCCTATGACGTATTCATCTGCTATAAGGAAACGGATGCAAACGGCAGCCGCACCCGGGACAGCCAGCTGGCCCAGGATATTTACTATGCCCTGACGGATGCAGGATACCGGGTGTTTTTCAGCCGCATCACGCTGGAAGATAAGCTGGGCCAGCAGTATGAACCCTATATTTTTGCGGCCCTCCATTCTGCCAAGGTGATGCTGGCGGTGGGCACGAAGCCGGAATATTTCTCCGCCGTGTGGGTGAAAAATGAGTGGAGCCGGTACCTTGCCATCATGAAAAATGACCGGAACCGGCTTTTGATCCCCTGCTACCGGGATATGGACCCCTATGACCTGCCGGAGGAACTTTCCTCCCTGCAAAGCCAGGATATGGGGCGCATCGGCTTTGTGCAGGATTTGCTGCGGGGCATGAAAAAGGTGCTGGATGGGGAAAAGAAGGCGTCTGCCCCCGCCCCGGTGCAGCAAGTGGTGGTGCAGCAGGCCCCGGTGGAAGCCATGGGCAATGTTTCCGCCCTGCTGGACCGGGCCTTTATGGCCCTGGAGGACGGCGAGTTTTCCCGGGCGGATGAATTCTGCGAACAGGCCCTGAACCTGGATGCCCGGAAC